>CAMDVY010000264.1 GCA_945878745.1 Klebsiella pneumoniae
CCGGGACATTACCGAAAATCGACTGCGTCGCGGGGTGTTTACCAATGTCGGTGAGTTGACCCGGGCAATCGAGGAACACAACACTCAACCCAAACCGTTCATATGGACCAAGAGCGCTCAGGACATCCTGCAAAAGGTTATTCGCGCGACTTCGAAGTTAAGCTCTAAACAGAATGCAGCACTACACTAGAAGCCATCCGGCTCCTGCGCGGCCGGGACGTGGAGTTCGAGTTGGAGATGGTCGGATCAAGCAATGCGGAGCACGAGTACGCGATTGGAGAATTTGTCAGACAACACGGACTTGAATCGCAGGTGATTTGGCGTGGTGCGTTGTATGGCGATGACAAATGGCTGGCGTTCGGTCGAGCCGACCTGTTTGTACACCCGACGCTGAACGACTACTTCCCGCTCGTGCTGCTCGAAGCAATGCAGTTCGGTTTACCTATCGTGTCTACTCGAGTGGGCGCCATTTCCGAAATAGTCACGCATGGCACGCACGGGCTGATCGTCGAACCGGATGATGCCCAAGCGTTGGCGGGTGCGATCGAATCACTGCTGCGCGATCCGCAGCGCCGGCGACGAATGGCTGTAGCATCGCGATGTAGCTTTCTTGAACAGTACACCCCCGAAAGATTCAGCAATAACCTTTCGGCAGTGTTTGAAGCCGAAGGATTGATCGACAGGGAGGTCTTGGAGAAGTGACAAACGAAGGCGTACGCGAGTACTTCAACCGCACAGCGGCAAGCTTCAGCGCAAACTACCGTCATGCAGACGAGTTCGAAGAACGACGTCTGGTCTGGCGTCGCCACATTGACGAGGCACTGAACCATCTGGGTTCGGATACGTTGTGTCTGGACGTCGGCTGCGGCGACGGAGCATTGAGCAGGATGGTTGCGGAGCGTGGTGTCCGCACGATCGGAATTGATCAGAGCTCCGAGATGCTTGCGTTGGCAAGACGTTTCGCTGAACAGACGCGTCTGGCCCAATGGCTGGAATTTGTGGAAGGTAGCGTGCCATTCCAGCGCGACCTCTATGATCGATTCGAGGGGCAGGTCGGGGCGATTCTGTGTTCCAGCGTGCTTGAGTATGTGGACGACCACCAACGTGTACTTCGTAAATTCCACGAATTGCTCGAGCCAGGCGGGTGGTTGATAGTGTCGGTGCCGAATCGTGAATCGATCTATCGACTTGGCGAGCGAATACGCAAACGAATGGCACTGGTCGGCGATTCGTATCTGCGTCACCAACGATCGCAGTTCAGCGCGGGGAGTTTCAAGTCCACGCTGCAGGGACTGGGCTTTCAAGTACGGGCTGACGAGTATTTCGCGCTGCCGTTGCATCGACACAGTTCGCGGGTCCTCGGGCGATGCCGCAGCAAGCGGCTGGCAACGCTATACCTCGTTGCGCTACAGAAGAATACATGAGGAAAATTTCTGGCGAAGATCTGAAGCTGTGGCACCTGCCGCGAGTAGAGGGGGACGCCGTGCGGTAACGGATCGAGCCATCAGGAGCGCTCGAGAAGAGATTCCCTAACAAGTTCGTGTGCTCCGCATCAATCGATTGGAATACGCGATTCAACCAACACTACGTCGGCAACGGTGTTCTACCGAATACTGACTATGAAATGGCGCACTGCACGCGGGCTCATCTGTCACGCGATTGCAACGAGATGCCGAGATTATCCGGCGAACTCGCTCATGCGCCACTTCACAGGAATTTCCATGCTCTTTCGATCAGGTTTACTCGGTGTGCTGTTCGCGATTGCGATCCCATGCAGCGCGACTTCGGCGGAGCTGCAGTCTTCGAAAGTATCGGATACCGTTGTTGCGAAACTCGTGATTTTGCGCCCGGATCTGTCAGTCATTCGTGCAAAATCTGCGCCCATTCCGAACATGGTCGAAATCGAACTGACCGGCGGAACGTTGTTGTACGCGTCGGCCGATGGCCGCTACCTGATAGCGGGTGATCTTTATGAACTCGGCGATAAACTGATCAACGTCTCACAAAAAGCCCGAGACGAAAAACGCAAAGAACTCATCGAGCAGGTGTCGCTCTCCGACATGGCGATCTTTCCCGCACAGGGTCATCGCAAAGCCGTTATGACGGTATTCACCGACATCGATTGCAGTTTCTGCCGCAAGCTTCATCAGGAAGTGCCAGAGATCAACAAGATGGGGGTCGAGGTGCGATACCTCGCGTATCCGCGCTCCGGTTTGAGTTCGCCGGGCTACGACAAGCTGGTGACCGCGTGGTGTTCCAGAGACCGGCAAGACGCGATTACGAGGATGAAGCGAGGGGAGGAATTGCCAGCGAAATCGTGTGATAACCCGGTCGCTCGTGAGTTCGAACTGGGTCAGTTGACGGGGCTCACCGGTACACCATCCATCGTGCTTGAAGACGGGCGCATGCTGGATGGCTATCTGAGTGCGGAGCAGATAAAACAGCAATTGGGGATTTGAGCGCTCCCTCGCCGACAGGTTGTTTTCAACCAGTAAGGCCCTTACCGTTGCCAAACTATAGAACTTTGGTGTGAATCCAGTTCGTGACGTGACCGGGTACTTTCTGGCGCACTAGTCATGGATAGATGATATGGATGTCCTTCTTGACTTGAGGTCTGCCACAAAAAATGGATCCCTCGAGTCTGGTCGACCAGATAGGCAAGTGGGAGGGGTACGAGCTTTCGATTTCGACCGATTGGAGGTTCTTGTAGTGGCGTGCTCAGGGTTGACAGGGAATTGCGCTGGCGCGGCTTTGACTGGCGGTTAGTTGCCTCGGCAGCTCAATGCCATCCATCGTCCGCACCTGGAGGGTTTCCATCACGCCGGCGTTGCCGCAGATGATCATGCAAGTGTGGCCGATCAAGTTGGGTGGGCTTTCGCAACGAACTATGCAGTCTCGGCAGCAACTACCTTCGTTCCTTCGACGATGACGGCATGGACTGTCCGTTCAGCGAGCTCGATTACATCGATGTCCGGACTCTCGCTATCGTACGCGTTGCGTCTGCGCGCATCGAATTGATGCGCGGCAAACACGCGCAGCAACGCCGCATGGTCGTACATGCACTTGTGAGGAAACATGATGAATGGAGCCAGTCGCGACTTCCATCGCGACAGACTCGGTTCAGGTAGAACGCCGAGTTCCTCGACAAAACGATCTGCAGCGAGATCCCCTGCCTGATAGCGTGCGACGACATGTTCGAGATCGGGAACGACGATTCGCAGTACACCGCCTGGCCGCAGCACTCGATGTGCTTCACGCATGAAGTGACAGCCATGCTCGCGCGTTAGATGTTCGAAGGTATGCGAGCTGTAGATCGCCTCAGCTGAGCCGTCAGGCCAAGGGAAGTTCTTGCGGAGATCGTGAACTTCGATGCGCTGTGCCCAGTCGAGGTCGAAGAGCCGCAATCGGGCGTTGACGAGCGCGAACCCCGGCAGTCCGGCCAAGCGTGCGCCAAGCGCATAGTCGACGTTATTCCAACCAGCAGGTGTTGTGGAACCGCAACCCAGATTCAGTTTCATCCCGAGATCTGCCACGCGAGCGGCGTTGATTTCAGTGCCGCAATCGCCGGAAAGCCCGACGGTCGAAGTGACGATCTGAGGTACAACGCGATGAGTCGATGGGGGTACATCAGGCAGGATAATCATCAAACGATGTGACAACGACGTGAAACGAGATGGAAAGAGGACCGGTCGGTGATCAAGTACCGGCTTCGGTGGTCCTCCGGCATTTGGACCGACTCGCGCGCACGAAAGTTCGCTGCGGACCGTCATACAATCAGGGTCGGGCGCGGGGTCGTGGCACGAAAGCGGCAAGGCGAGCGATAAAATCAGCAGGACTGAACAGGACGTGCGAGGTGCGGTCGCGGAAGGGACTATTGGGCGGTTAGACGATCTGGCCGATGCTATTGACCGAGAGGCGGTCGAGACACAGTTCTGCTGCAAGAGTCTGGATGTCGGACCGCAAGCGGATTCCAGCCGGCGGCTGCGATCCGTGATCAATTCGAGCAGTCCCTCTTCGCACTCATGCGACTTCCGTACCTTCAAGCGTCAGAAAATGTGAACAAGCGCGTCTCGCGCCTTACGATGAATATCCCGCTGATCCGCGCGAATCTGATGGGTCTTCGGGAAGGGAATATCACGCGCAAGTCTGCGTTGCCCCACACCGGTTGGTGACCGGGGCGCGCCAGATATCTTCTGTCAGGCCCTCCTGATCGGCTTGTACTTCACACGACTCGGCTCCGCATCACCAAGCCGTCTCTTGCGATCCGCTTCGTAGTCGGTGTAATTGCCTGCAAACCACTCCACGTGACTGTCGCCTTCAAACGCCAGCATGTGCGTCGCCACGCGATCGAGAAACCAGCGATCGTGAGAGATGATGAGCACGGTACCAGGGAAATTCAGCAATGCTTCTTCCAGCGCGCGCAGGGTTTCAACGTCGAGGTCGTTGGTTGGTTCGTCGAGCAGCAACACGTTCGCGCCACGTCGCAACAACTTGGCGAGATGCACCCGATTGCGCTCACCGCCTGAAAGCTGGCCGACAAACTTCTGCTGGTCGGTGCCCTTGAAGTTGAATCGGCCAACATACGCGCGCGTCTGCATTTCATAGGTGCCGATGCGCAGGATGTCCTGGCTGTCGGAGATTTCTTCCCACACGGTCTTTGAACCATCCAGGGTGTCACGACTCTGGTCGACGTAGGCCAGATCAACCGTATTACCGATGGTGATTGAGCCGGAGTCGGGCGTTTCCTGTCCTGTCAGCATCTTGAAGAACGTCGACTTGCCGGCGCCATTGCCACCGATGATGCCAACGATGGCGCCACGTGGAATGCTGCAGTTGAGATCGTCGATCAGCAGCCGATCGCCGAACCCTTTGCAGAGATGCTCGATCTCCATGACTTTTTCGCCGAGTCGTTCGCCAGGCGGAATGTAGAGTTCGGAAGTCTCGTTCCGTTCCTGCACTTCCTTGGACATCAGTTCGTCGAACCGTGCGAGCCGCGACTTGCTCTTGGCCTGCCGAGCCTTCGGGTTGGCCCGTA
>CAMDVY010000265.1 GCA_945878745.1 Klebsiella pneumoniae
GAATTCGAACTCAGCGCCGTGCCGACAGAAGGTTTGACGACGTGGTTCAACACCTCATACCTGAAAACCACGCGCCAGGGATTCTGTACTGACCCGGATGGTCCGAGTGGTACCGATCCGAACAATCCTCCGACCCAAGGTGGTCCTACCTCCCAAGGTCTGCCCGTCTGCGGTACGCCAGAGCGAATCAATGACGCGATCGGAAACTTTGTTGGGTGGCTGGTACCCAATGATCTGAATAATCTCAATCCAACTGGCCGATCTCCCAAGTGGACGTACTCGGCGGGATTCGCCTATGAGTTTCCGTGGAAAGATTTTGGCTCATTCACCATCAATGGTGACTGGCTGCATTCGGGCAAACAGACCATCGCCGGATCTCGTGTGAGCGAACTGCCTGGCGTACCACAGTTCAACGGCGATTTCCTCAGCCACTTCCGGAGTGCTTCGGATATCTTCAACGCGAGTTTGATCTGGCGATCCCCGGAAACCCGATATGAGGGCTCCTTCTTCGTCAAGAACCTGACAAATGAGTTGTACTTGCAGTCCGTGACGAACGTCGGTGGATTGCTGGAATTCCGGACTCCGAACCAGCGCCGCCACTGGGGTCTGGAAGTCCGGGTCAATCTGGGCGACATCTGATGGTCTGACCCCGAAGAGGGCACCCACTTTCTGCGAAAACTGTGTAAAGTTCGACGTAGAACACGTGATAGCAGAGAGTGGGTGCAATGACCAACCTGGAATCGTTCCGCAGCGAAACACGCGATTGGCTCGAAGCCAACTGCCCAACCACTTGTCGTGGCAAGGACAGCGTCCTGCCTGACATGATGTGGGGAGGTCGTCGTCAGACCTTCAATCATCCAGACCACAGGCTTTGGTTCGATCGATTGGTCGAAAAAGGCTATACCGTGCCGACCTGGGCTCCTGCCTATGGTGGCGCCGGCCTGACGGCTGAGCAGAACAAGGTTTTGCAGGAGGAGATGGCCAGGATCGGAACGCGATCCATGCTGTTCAATTTCGGGATCGCCATGCTGGCACCCGCCCTTCTGGAGTTTGCTACCGAAGAACAGAAGCAGTTGCACCTTACCCGGACGGCGCGTGGAGAAATTCGCTGGTGCCAGGGATACAGCGAACCGGGTGCAGGTTCCGACCTTGCGAGTCTGCGGACACGTGCGGTGCGAGAGGGCGATGAGTATGTCGTGAATGGCCAGAAGATCTGGACATCTGACGCCAACGTGTCTGACTGGATTTTCTGTCTGGTCCGAACTGATCCGTCGGCGCCCAAGCATCAGGGCATCAGCTTTCTGCTGTTTGACATGGAGTCACCTGGTGTCTCGACCTCACCGATCGAGCTGATCAGTGGCTCCTCGCCGTTCTGCCAGACGTTTTTTGACAATGTCCGCGTGCCAGCGTCCCAACTCATCCATCAGGAAAACAAAGGCTGGGATGTGGCCAAAAAGCTTCTGCTGCACGAACGAACCATGCTCGCCGACGGTGGGCGTGGCAGTGCCAGCGGCCCGGTACGCAAATCGATCCTGCAAGTAGCGAGGGACGCTCTGCAGGCGCCCGAAGGTCGCTTGCCACATGCCGCTTTCCGGGAGGAAATCGTGCAGTCCGAGATGGACCGCATCTCCTACGAAGCCACGCTCAAGCGAACGATGGATGGGGTCAAGGCTGGCAGAGGGATGGGGCCGGAAGGTTCGATGTTCAAACTCTACCTGTCGGAAATGAACCAGCGTGGTTCGGATCTGCGTCAGCGACTGGCCGGGCACGAGAGCCTGGTCTGGTCCGGTGAGGATTGTCCGGCGGATGAGCGACAAATCACGCGGGAGTGGCTCTACGGCAAAGCGTCCACGATTCTCGGCGGTACCTCCGAAATCCAGCTCAACATCATCTCCAAGCGTGTGCTTGGTCTGCCCGGCGATTGAGGAGTTCGCGACATGTCATTGATTCTGAATGAAGAACAGGTCCAGCTGCAGGACAGCGCGAAGAGCTTTGTCGGTGATAACTGGACGGTTGGCGAACTGCGCAAGCTGCGTACCGCCTCCGGCAAGGGTTACTCCGAGGCGCTCTGGGCAAAGGCTGCCGAGCTGGGATGGTTGGCCATACCCTTCGAAGAAGCTTACGGTGGGTTGGGTCTGGGTTACGCTGAACTGGGCATTGTTCTGGAAGAACTGGGTCGAGGCCTGGTCGTTCTGCCTATCCTGTCGTCGGTTGTGCTGGGTGGTGGTGCTCTTCAGTTGGGTGGTTCCGATGCCCAGAAAAAAACCTGGCTGCCCAAGGTTGCCGACGGCTCTGCGGTTCTGAGCCTCGCCAGCCAGGAAACCGCTCAACATGACCCGTATCGCGTGACGATGACTGCCGTCAAGGATGGTGCCGGCTGGCGTCTGAATGGCCGCAAGGTTCTGGTACCCGATGGCCATACCGCAGACCAGATCGTTGTGGTCGCACGCACATCGGGCAAGACGGACGAGCGTCACGGTCTGTCGCTGTTTCTGATCGACCCCAAAACCGCCGGGGTCGAGGTCAAGCGCAATCTGCTGCTCGACAGTCGGGTTGCCGCCAACCTCCAGTTGACGGATGTGCGACTGCCGGCTGACGCCGTGATCGGTACGATCGATCAGGGCGCTGATGTGCTTGATGAAGTGCTGCTGCGTGCTGCCGTTGCGCTGTCCTCAGACATGGTCGGTGGGATTCAACAGACGTTTGCCATCACGCTGGAGTACCTGCAGGTACGCGAACAGTTTGGTGCCAAGATCGGTTCATTCCAGGGGCTGAAACACCGCGCTGCGCGATGGTTCTGCGAGATGGAGCTCTCCCGATCGATCGTCCTCCAGACATTGCGGGCCATCGACGACAACGCCGACAACCGCGCAAGTCTGGCTTCGGTGTGCAAGGCGAGGGTATCGGATACCGCTCGACTCAGTGGCCGGGAAGGCGTGCAGATGCACGGCGGCATCGGCGTCACGGATGAACACGATATCGGGCTTTACATGAAACGCGGGCGGGTATCGGAACTGATGTTTGGTGATGCATCGTTCCACCGGGATCGGTTTGCACAGATGAAAGGTTATTGACTCTCTTCCAGGAAGCATGACATGGCGCGAGATACGCTGATCGAAATGACTCGCAAGGAGATCGCCAACCTCGAGCAGGGGCGGATCGATCTTGCACCTGACATTCTCAAGGTCCCCACGCGGGCCTATTTCGATCCTCAGCGATACGCGCGGGAGGTCGAGAAGATCTTCAAGCGCATGCCCTTGGCGCTGGGTTTTTCCTGTGAATTACGAAATCCCGGCGACTATCGTGCGATGACCGTGAGCGAAGTGCCTGTTCTCATGGTGCGTGGGCAGGATGGAGTCATGCGGGCCTTTGTGAACATGTGCAGCCATCGGGGCAACTATGTGGTCGAGGATGGCAGCGGCAGCGCCAAGCGATTTCGCTGCAACTACCACGCCTGGACTTATGACACCCAGGGCGCGCTGACCAGTGTGTTCGAAGAAAAGAATTTTGGCTGCATCGAGAAGAGTGAGCTGGGTCTGACGCCATTGCCATGTGCGGAACGGGCAGGGTTGGTGTGGGTCAATCTGGATCCAGCGTCGACGCTGGATATCGATCTGTTCCTCAGCGGCTACGGAGAGATGCTTGGGCATCTGCGATTTGACGACGCCTACATGGGTGGTCGCCAGGAAATCGATGGGCCGAACTGGAAGGTTGCGTACGACGGCTATCGCGACTTTTATCACGTGCCGATTCTTCATCACGACACGCTCGGCCCGGAAGGCCCATTCCAGCCCGATTATTATGTGTGGGGTCCCCACGTCCGCGTGGCCACCCCCAAGGGACATGACCACTTCAAGGGCAGGCCAGAGTCGGAATGGACCAACGATGAGATGACACCCGGTGTCTGGACCATTTTCCCGAACATCTCGATCGCGGGCAGTCCGACGACGGGTTACATGGTCTCGCAGATGTTTCCGGGCAAGACTGTCACCGAATCGCGCACCATCCAGAATTTCCTGCGGTATGGCGATGAGTCCAAGAAAAATCAGACCGAACTCGACCAGTTCATGGGGTTCATGCGCCATGTGGTCGAAGATGAGGATTACGGTACCGGCAAGAAAGTGCAGACTGCGCTTGCGACCGGTGCCAAGGAGTACTCGCTGTTTGGCCGCAACGAAGGTGGTGGACAGCTCTTTCACAAGTGGGTCGACGCCCTGCTTGAAACCAGCGACGCTGAGCTGCCGGCACTGTTTCGGCGTGGGGTAACCCTTTAAGTCGTCGACGTTTTTTCCCAACATCGTTTGAACATGACAACCGAGCGGAGGATTCAGCAATGGCTGAGGCAACCATAGACCGAACGATCAAGAGATGGCCCGAGCAACAACTGCGTGGTCATCGCATCCCGGGTTCTCGCTATACCTCGAAAGAGTTTGCCGAGAAAGAGTGGGAAGGCATGTGGACCAAGGTCTGGCTGCTGCTCGGTCGTGAATCCGAGATGCCGAACCATGGTGACTGGCAAATGGAGGAGGTCGGGCCGGAAAACATCCTGATGGTCCGGCAGAAAGATGGCAGCGTAAAAGCGTTCTACAACATCTGCCAGCATCGGGGAAATCCCCTGGTATCCGGCGAGAAGGGAAGCGTGAAGCGGTTTGTTTGTCGCTACCACAGCTGGGCATTCATGCCGGATGGCTCGTTGAATTTTGCGCCAGACGCCGAGGACTTTGCCGAGGGCAATCCTTGTGGGAAGGTGCGGCTGGAAGAGCTTCGCTGCGAAACTTTTGCCGGCTTTGTCTGGGTCAACATGGATCTGGACTGCGTCAGCCTGAAGGAGTTTCTCGGACCGATCTGGGATGACTGGACCCGCTGGGAACTCCACAAGTGGAAGCGGTATGTCGGTCTGACCACGACATTGCCGTGCAACTGGAAAGTGGTACTCGACAATTTCAACGAGTCCTACCACGTGCCGACGGTGCACATGGGTGCCACCATCACGACCAATCGTCGCACGGTGAATGGCAACGTCAACACCA
>CAMDVY010000266.1 GCA_945878745.1 Klebsiella pneumoniae
CGCCTTGCAGGACTCGCCCTTCGGGAGCCCCTGTCGTGGGCCGGCACTGCGTTGGACTCCTTGGCAAGATGCCCGATATTGCCCGCGGATTCCGCCTTGTGCCGACCCACGACACGGGCTTTGAAGTGATGCGAATGACCGACTCACGACACTGGGATTCCAAGCAGCGATCATGATCGCCGCCATGGTTTACTCGCCGGAGAACAGGTTTGAATTGCCCAGCAGTTCCATCATCTCAAGCGCCTTGCCACCACCTCGAGCTACACAGGTCAGCGGGTCCTCGGCAACGATGACCGGCAGCCCGGTTTCCTCCGACAGCAAGGTATCCAGGTCACGCAACAACGCACCACCACCCGTCAACACAAACCCTGTTTCCGCAATATCAGAAGCGAGCTCCGGGGGACATTGTTCGAGCGCGGACTTGACGCCCTGGACGATCATCGACAACGGTTCCTGAAGCGCTTCGAGGATTTCATTGCTGTTGAGGGTGAAAGCACGAGGCACGCCCTCGGCAAGGTTGCGACCGCGAACATCGATTTCGAGCACGTCCTTCTGTGGGTAGGCCGCGCCGATCTCCTGTTTGATCCGCTCGGCCGTTGCCTCACCAATCAGACTGCCCTGGCTACGACGCACGTAGGCAACGATGGCCTCATCAAATCGATCACCGCCAACTCGAATAGTGTCGGAGTACACGACCCCATTGAGCGAGATGATAGCGATTTCCGTCGTTCCACCGCCGATGTCGACCACCATCGTCCCGATCGCTTCATGCACAGGCAGACCCGCGCCAATAGCAGCGGCCATGGGTTCTTCGATCAACCGTACGTCCCGGGCACCGGCAGACAATGCGCTCTCGCGGATCGCTCGTCGCTCAACTTCGGTCGACTTGCAGGGCACACCAACCAGTACCCGCGGGCTTGGTCTGATGAACGAGTTTTCATGTACCTTCGCAATGAAGTACTTCAACATCTTTTCCGTCACCAGGAAGTCGGCAATGACCCCATCCCGCAACGGTCGAATAGCCGTGATGTTGCCGGGGGTGCGACCGAGCATGCGCTTGGCGTCGAGGCCTACTGCTGCAACAGTCTTCTGGTTACCCTGTGTACGAATCGCAACTACCGAAGGCTCGTTCAGAACGATGCCTTGATTGCGCACGTAGATAAGCGTGTTGGCAGTGCCAAGATCGATGGCGATATCACGCGAGAACAACCCGCGAATGAACTTGAACATGATTGTGCTGTCGCTCGTTTGCTGCTTGAGAGTTCGGCGCGAACTACTGCAGCGAATGGGGTGCAAAGCCGGTTGGCGTGCGCAACTCTAATGGCCAAACCAGTTTCAATCAATTAGGCTTTCGGGCCCGTTTTTTACAGTCCGTCCTGTATGCCCGGTATTGATCTCGATCATCTGCTTTTCCTGGCTGCTCTGGAACTGCCCGAAGCCGAGCGAATGCTTGCCGCGCGGGACCTTGAAGGCATCATCAAGATGATCGACCAGATGCAGGCGGTCGACACAGAAGGTGTATTGCCGATGGCCAATCCGCTGGATGCACGACAGCGACTGCGGGCAGACGCTGCGGACCCGAACATCGATCGTGACCTCATGCAGAGCACAACCACGAGTGTGCACGACGGTTATTACGTCGTTCCCCGAGTGATCGAATGAAGCGATCGAATGAGCGAGACGAACCCAACCATGCGCTACTCGACCGTGCCCAACTCTGATGACTGATCTCAACTTTCTCTCGGCAACAGAACTTGGTCGCGAACTGGCGACAGGCAACTTGTCGAGCGTCGAACTGACCCAGCACTATCTGCAGCGAATCGAAGCACATAATCCACGCTTGAACGCATTCATCACTGTGGCCACGGATCAGGCGATACGCGCGGCGCACGCAGCAGATACTTCTCGAAAGCGTGGCGAAGCGAGCCTGCTGACCGGCCTCCCTTACGCGTGCAAGGACATTTTCTGTACGCAAGGAATTCTCACCACGTGCGGCTCACGCATGCTGGACAACTTCATCGCGCCCTATGAGTCCACGGTCACCGCCCGCCTCGCCAACGCCGGCGCAGTCATCCTTGGCAAGACCAACATGGACGAATTTGCCATGGGGTCCAGCAGTGAGTCATCGAACTTTGGCGCCGTCAGCAATCCCTGGGACAACCAGCGCGTGCCAGGAGGATCGTCAGGCGGGAGTGCAGCAGCGGTTGCGGCCGATCTTTCACCCTGGGCGCTGGGAACCGACACCGGCGGCTCGATTCGCCAACCGGCATCTTTTTGTGGCATCGCCGGTTTGAAGCCAACCTACGGACGGGTGTCCCGCTACGGGATGATCGCGTTCGCCTCCAGCCTCGATCAGGGTGGTCCGATGGCTCGCTCGGTCGAAGACCTCGCCCTGCTGTTCGGTTACATGGGCGGGTTCGATCCAGCGGATTCCACGAGCATCGATAACGATGAGCCCTGGTTTGCCGCGCTCAAACAGGGCGTGATGCCGAAGCTTCCAGGGACGCCGAGGATAGGCCTGCCTCGCCAGTATTTTGAACATCTTGGTGAAGGTGCAGCGCTGCTGGATGCCGCGCGGGTTGAATTCGAACGCCTGGGCTTCCAGGTGCGTGAAGTGTCGCTCCCACACACCGATGCTGCAGTGGCTGCCTACTATGTACTCTCAGGTGCAGAAGCCTCCGCGAATCTCTCGCGTTTTGATGGACTGCGCTTCGGTCATCGGGCTGAAACGGCAACGAGTCTGCGTGAGTTGTATGTAAAATCTCGTTCAGAAGGGTTTGGGGCAGAAGTGAAGCGCCGCATCCTGACCGGCACCTACGCGCTATCAGTGGGCTACTTCGAGGCCTACTACCAGAAGGCTCAAAAAATTCGGCGTCTGATCCAGCAGGACTTTCTGGATGCATTCAATGACGTGGATTTTCTGCTGGCGCCCACCACACCTGGACCTGCGTTCAAACGCAATGAACTCACCCAGGATCCGGTGGCCATGTACCAGCAGGACATCTACACAGTGCCAATAAGCCTCGCCGGTTTGCCGGCGCTAACGATTCCGTGTGGGGAAATCTCTGGCCTGCCGTTTGGGATGCAACTCATCGCGCCGCACTATCGAGAAGATGTTTTGCTCGCAGCAGGCGCTGCGTATCAGCATGTCACCGATTGGCACCAGCGACGACCGGAGGGATTCTGATGGGTCAGTGGGAAGCCGTTATCGGCCTGGAAGTGCACGTGCAACTGGCCACACGAAGCAAGATTTTTTCGTCGGCCCCCACTGCATTTGGCGCAGAACCGAACAGTCAGGCTTGCCCGGTTGACCTTGGTTTTCCTGGCACCTTACCCGTACTCAATGCTCAAGCGGTGCGCATGGCCGTGATGTTCGGTCTGGCTATCGACGCGCAGATCCATGAGACGAGCATTTTCGAGCGGAAGAATTACTTCTACCCTGACCTGCCGAAGGGCTACCAGATCAGTCAGTTCGCTCATCCGATCGTCGGTAATGGCAAGCTTGATTTCAAGAATGCCAAGGGCGAGCCGATGAGCATTCGCATCACCCGTGCTCACCTGGAAGAAGACGCAGGGAAGTCGGTTCATGACGCCTTTCCCGGACAAAGTGGCATCGACCTCAATCGAGCGGGTACGCCCCTGCTGGAAGTTGTTTCCGAACCAGACTTGCGAAACGCAAGCGATGCCGCAGCATACTTTCGCGCACTGTATTTTCTGGTGCGCAGTCTTGGTATCTGCGATGGGCAATTGCAGGAAGGCAGCATGCGCTGCGACGCCAACGTCTCCGTTCGTCCGGTTGGCGCCAGCCAGTTCGGAGTGCGCACCGAAACCAAGAACATCAATTCCTTTCGGTTCGTAGAGCGCGCCATCAATTTCGAAATCGAGCGACAGATCGATGTGCTTGAGAGCGGAGGACAGATTCGTCAGGAGACGCGTCTCTACGATGCCGATCTGAATGAAACCAGGGTCATGCGTGTCAAGGAAAGCTCCGATGACTACCGCTACTTTCCCGACCCTGATCTGCTGCCGGTGGTGGTCGACGCTGCCTTTCTCGAGAGTGTTCGCCAGACCATGCCTGAACTGCCAGCGGGACGTCGGCGACGTTATGTCGACCGTTACGCGCTCCCCGACGCCCTGGTGTCCAGCATCGCCGAAGATCCAGATGTCGCGCGTTACTTCGAAACCGCAGTGGACGCCGGTGCCGACGCCAGGTTGATTGCGAACTGGCTCATCAACGAAGTTTCCGCTCTGCTCAACGAAAGCGAACTCGACATCACGCGGTGTCCAGTGCCTGCGGAACAGCTAGGCCAATTGATCATCCGGATCAGCGACAACACGCTGTCTTCAAAAACCGCGAAGAGCGTGTTTGAAAAACTCTGGAACAGGACAGGTGAGCAGGCTGCGCTTGACGTGGACGCGATCATCGAGAGTGCAGGTCTTCGCCAGTTGGACGATCGCGCGGCACTTGAGCGCATCGTGCGGGAAGTGATCGATGGACACCCGGAGCAAGCCACACAGTTCAGGGCGGGCAAGACCAAGATGCTCGGCTTTTTCGTCGGTCAGGTCATGCAGAAAACCAAGGGCACGGCCAACCCCAAAACGGTCAACGAACTGTTGGCGGTCTTGTTGGGAAACCCTTGACGCGTCAAGGCCTCAGCAGGAAATCTTCCACGGCGCGCAGGATCTCACGCCGGCTGATTTGCCCAATCAGTTTGCCGTTCTCCAGCACCGGAAGCGGCGGCGCCCCGCTTGGATGAAACGCTCAGCAACGCAGTAAAGGTCCGCATTGGCATCAATGGTATCCACGGGAAACTGCATGAAGTCAGCCACGGTTCCGGCGTCTTCATCGTAGTAGCTGTCTCATATGACAACTTGCATGATGTCCACTTCGGATTTCACATCAATGAGTTCAACTTTCGCGCCGACAACGGGTGCGCCATCACAGGTTGCTTTTCCAGCAACCTGTTAACGCTGCGCCTCGGCGGGAGTATAGTTTCTCGACAAGATCCAGGTCAGTC
>CAMDVY010000267.1 GCA_945878745.1 Klebsiella pneumoniae
TCTGGACCGATTACATCTCATCTCGATATTTGTGGCGGTTGCGGACACCGGCGGGCTTGCGCGTGCTGCACGCAAGGCAGGTGTCTCGCCATCCGTCGTGACCCGCGCGGTCAATGAGCTGGAAACTTCGCTCGGTGTCAGGCTGCTGATCCGCACCACCCGTGTTGTTCGCCTCACCGATGTCGGAACCCGTTACGCCGAAGATTGCCGCAAAATACTCGCAAGCCTCGCAGAAGCCGATGACACGGCGGTCGGTACCCACGGTGAACCCCGTGGCCACATCACGTTGACGTCGCCCGCATGGTTTGGATCCCTGTACATGATGCCGATCGTTACGGATTTCCTCACTCGTTTCGAAGGCATGAAAGCCACCTGCCTCTTCACCGATCGACTGGTCAATCTCATCGAAGAAGGTGTTGATGTCGGATTGCGCATCGGCGAGCTTGAGGACTCATCGATGCAGGCCATTCGCGTTGGCAGCATGAGAGTGGTGGTGTGCGGCTCTCCTGAATATCTGCAGAAACACGGAACACCCTTTTTTCCCGAGGACCTCGTTGGGCATTCAACCGTTTCAGCCAGCCCCATCATTCCAGGCCAGGATTGGCGGTTCGGACTGAACGGCAAGCCGTCGACGATGCGCATGCACCCAAGGCTATCAACCACCACCAACGAGTCCGCCGTCGCAAGCGCAGTCGCCGGGTTCGGTCTGACACAGCAGATGTTCTACAAGGTCTCTGATCCCCTCGTTGATGGCCGACTTCAGATTATCCTCGCGGACTATGAGCCGGAGCCATTGCCAGTCAACCTGCTACATCGGGAAGGACGCAACCCGTCGCGTCGCGTACGAGCATTTCTGGACCTCGCCATCGACATGCTGCGTCGTAATCCCGTTCTCCGATGACGGAGCACCTTCGATTCGCTCCTGGGTGAGTACTCTTGTCAGCCAGCCAGCACTGCCAACCCGCGCTGAACTGCTGGTCTGGCAGCAATGGTTGCGATCCACGCCTGTGTAGATACAAGATCATCTATATCCAGGCCCGCATACCCTGCATTGCGCAGCCAGCAGAAATTCATGATGTCGGCGATTGAATACTCTGAACCTGCCAGCCAGGGTACGACCTGCAATCTCCTTTCGATGACCTCCGCCAATCGCCTGGATTCATCCTGATAACGTGCAATCGCGATGGGAATACGCTCTGGTGCAGAACGGAGGAACCAGCCCGCCTGGCCAAACATCGGTCCGATGCCACCCGTTTGAAAGAAGCTGTATTCAATGGCCCTTAATCGTTCAACGGGGTGCTTTGGCAGCAAACCGCCGAATCGCTCGGCCAGGTACAGGAGAACAGCGCCTGACTCGAATACGCTTAGAGGTTCGCCGCCCGGGCCATCCATGTCGACAATTGCCGGAATGCGGCCATTGGGGTTGATCCGCAAAAACTCTGGAGTTTTCTGATCCTTTGCCGCCAGATTCATCTTGATCAGCCGATAAGGAACGGCGAGTTCTTCCAGAGCAATCGGCACCTTGATGCCATTCGGGGTGTTGGCGGTGTAGACGTCGATCAAAGCGCTGACTCCTCTGGGTTTCAGACATCTGGGTTTCAGACAGGCTAACAGGGCACTGACCAACACACTGTTGCGCCGCGCGGAATTATCGATTGCAGGATTTGAGGCTTCCGGTGTAGCGGTCATCACGTGAAGATGGCTTCGTACTCAAACGAAGCATCGTGATCGGACAGATGCCCGCTTCACGCTCAGCGCTCTCACAACCGGGAAGTCCTCATGTCCGATTCAAAACTCCGTCTGCATCGTCACCCGCTCTCAGGTCACTCTCACCGGGTTGAGTTGCTTCTCTCCATGCTTGGGGTTGAGGCTGAACTCGTCACCGTCGATCTGCTGAAAGGCGCTCACAAGGCGCCGGAGTTCCTGCGCATGAACCCGTTTGGTCAGGTGCCTGTGCTCGAAGATGGCAATCTGGTACTGGCCGATTCCAACGCCATTCTGGTCCACCTTGCACACAAATTTGATCAAACGCGCTGGCTGCCGACAGGCTCAGCCGCACAAGTACAACGTTGGTTATCCATTGCGGCCGGACCGTTGGCATCCGGCCCCGCCACAGCGCGTTTGATCACCGTGTTTGGCGCACCCTACAACGCAACTGAAGTGATAGCCCGGTCGCACGCCCTTCTGCAGATCATCAACGCAGAACTTGCAGGACGTGGATTCCTGGTCGGTGACGCGCCGACACTGGCAGACGTGGCTTGTTACGCCTATATCGCCCATGCACCAGAGGGCGGCGTGTCTCTGGCTGGCTATCCGGAGATTCGCCGTTGGTTGGCTGCGGTCGAATCCCTGCCTGGCTTCGTGCCGATGCAGGCAACGGCCGCTGGTCTGCGGGCGGCCTGAGGGGCGACCTGAATAGAGCGCACACTGCGGGCTTGCCCGCAGTCTTGACCCGAGGAGCATCGCGATGGCAGAAAGTACATCACCTTGGCACGCCGGCGAAGTCAGCATCCAACAGCGCCTGGGCGTGCACGGCCGCATGCGGGAAGTGGGTTCCAGAGTCATTCGCGACTTCATGCCTGACCAGCATCGAACGTTTTATGGACAGTTGCCATTCATGCTGCTGGGATCGGTCGACGATCAGGGTGCTGTGTGGGCTGGGCTGTTACATGGACGGCCGGGTTTTGCCACCTCGCCGGATCCGAAATCACTGAAATTCTGGACTGCCCGAAGCGGGGATGACCCGGCACTGGCAAGTCTCACCACTGGTTCATCCGTTGGCATGCTCGGTATCGAACAGCATACGAGGCGACGCAATCGAGTGAATGGAGTGGTGACTGACATGTCGCCCGACGCACTGGGTGTCCGTGTCGAACATGCGTTTGGAAACTGCCCCCAGTACATTCAGCTTCGTGATACGGAAGTAGTGGTTGCCGCAACTTCAACGATGCAAAGCACCATCATCAAGGGTGCATTGGATGAAGCGGCCAGATTGATCATCGGTGCAGCCGACACCTTTTTTGTGGCCAGTTACGTCGACCCTGATGGTGACACCACCCGTCGCCAGGTGGACGTTTCTCATCGCGGAGGAAAACCGGGATTCGTTCTTATCGAAGGTGACCAGCTCACCATTCCCGACTTCGCCGGAAATCTTCATTTCAACACGCTGGGCAATCTGCTCGTCAATCCACGGGCCGGTCTGTTGTTCATCGACTTCGACTCGGGCGATGTCCTGCACGTCACCGGCACGACCGAGATCTGTTTCGACGGACCTGAGGTCGCGGCGTTTCAAGGCGCCGAACGCATCTGGAAGTTCAGCGTGACTGGTATGGTAAGGCGCTCAGGCGCCCTGCCCTTTCAGTGGAAGCTCCGCGAGATATCCCCGAACTCGTTGCTTACTGGATCCTGGGAGCAGGCTGCAGCGAGCCAACAAGCCGCTGCACTGGGTGACGTCTGGCGACCATTCCGGGTCACCCGCATCATCGACGAGACCCACGCCATCCGATCCTTCTACCTGCAACCGGCCGATGGCCACGCCAAACCTGCCTACATTGCAGGTCAGCACATTCCGATCCGCATCAAGCCACCGTCAGGCGACGCGCAAGTCATTCGAACCTATACGTTGTCGAGTGCGCCAGCGGATGATGATCTGCGAATCAGCGTCAAACGAGAGGGCTTGGTCTCGAACTGGTTGCATAACAACGTCCGGGCGGGCGATCAGCTTGAATGCCGAACACCACGTGGCGCATTTGTTGTCGATACCACGCCGAAACGTCCCCTGGTGTTGTTGGGTGCGGGTGTCGGCATGACGCCACTGATCTCAATGCTCCGGCACCTGATCTGGGAAGGTCGGAGAACCCGTGGCATGCGACCGACCTGGTTGGTACAGGCGGCCCGCACGGCAGAGAGTCGACCGTTCGACAAGGAGATCCACGCACTCGCTGAAATCGCCGGCGATGCACTGTCGATTACCCGCGTTCTCAGCGCACCGGAAGTCGAGTCAGCTGGCAGCAGGACACATGAGGTGACCGGGCGAGTGTCGATCGAACTGCTCAAGGACCTGCTGCCCTTTGACGACTACGACTTCATGATCTGCGGGCCAGGCGCCTTTGTTCAGGCGCTGTACGACGACTTGCGCGTCATGCGCATCGCCGACGATCGCATTCACACCGAAGCATTTGGTCCTTCAATGTTGCAACGACGTTTCGATGTGTCACCAGCGACCGTGGTCACGGAAGCTTCAACGGTTGCAGTACCCGTACGATTTCTGCGATCACAAGTTGACTCAATTTGGGAGCCAGGCAGCGCAACGCTATTGGAACTGGCCGAAGCCCATGGTCTAACGCCGGACTACAGCTGTCGCGGTGGTTCCTGTGGTACCTGTGTTACACGGCTGTTGAAAGGCAAGGTTCGACAGATGGCGACCGGGATTGAAGTCGAAGGACCAGCAGACGTGTTGATCTGCTCGATGCAACCCGCGGCACACGGCAAACATGACGGCATCGAACTGGACCTTTGAATTTATCCATAACAGAGCTAAGCCGAACCATGTCTACCGTGCCCTCACAGCCGCCCAGGCCACCGCTTCCACCCTTCACCCGGGACACCGCCATCGTAAAAGTGCGCGCCGCAGAAGATGCCTGGAACAGCCGTGATCCTGATCGAGTAGTCGGGGCGTACACGAACGACAGCCGTTGGCGAAACCGCTCAACCTTTCTCACCGGCCATGCACAGATCCTGCAATTCCTCAGGCAGAAGTGGGACTCAGAACTGGAGTACCGTCTGATCAAGGAACTCTGGGCTCATGACGGCCATCGCATCGCCGTCCGTTTCGCCTACGAGTGGCGAAACGAAGGGGATCGATGGATGCGCTCGTACGGACATGAAAACTGGGGGTTTGACGAGACAGGACGAATGGCCGAGCGGCACGCCTCGATCAACGATCTGGAGATCACCGAATCACAGCGACTCTTCCGATGGACGGGTGATCGACGTCCGGACGATCACCCTGGTCT
>CAMDVY010000268.1 GCA_945878745.1 Klebsiella pneumoniae
ACGACGATGTGCTCGCTGTTCCAGGGAGCAATCTGCGCTGCGGTCTGGAAGGCTTCAGGCAGTTCTTCCACCATGTGATAGGTGGCTGCGAGTCGACCGAAACCAACAAAAAATGCGACGTTCATACCAAGCTCGACGATTTGAGGCTCGGTGTAGTACTTGCGCAGTTCATCGTAGGTTGCGTCATCAATGGCCAGATGGTCGGTGGCCATCATCTCGCCATACTTGATGGCGACTTTTTCAGCAGGGGTCAGATTTTCCGCTTCTTCCGGCCGTTCGAGTGAGCAGACCAGATCCTCAGTGACACCATCGTTCAACGCAGAGGTGTACCGAATGGCCATGCAGCTGCGGCACTGGTTGAAAAACGCGACACGCAGACGAACCAGTTCGATCAGCTTCTCCGGCAAGGTGCGATTGACCTTGAGCGCACCAGCAAACCCGAACATGCCCTTCGCCATGGCTGGTGTGTGAGCAAAAAATCGCGTCAGCCCCTGTTCAAGATCGGTCGCGGTCTCCGGCCTTGTTGCACTGCGCAGTTCTGGATCCCATTGCTCCGGTGAGAGTTTTTGCAATCGGCTCATGGTCTGGTCTCCATTCGATGTTGTATTTGGACGGTCAGAAAATACCTTCGTTGCGAACATCATCCAGCGACGTGCAGAAGACGTCGATCATGCGATCAACGTTTGCATCTGAATGTGCCGCGCTCAAAAACGCTCTCTGGGTACCGGGCACCAGCACGCCACGATTGAGAGCGTGCAGATAAAAGGCCTTTTCTGCCTTGATGTTCACTTGGGTCGCATCGCGGCTGCTGTTCACGGGCTCTCGCTGGAAGAACATATGGAACATGCTGCCAACATTTTTCATCTGCGCCGGAATCTGGTTGGCTTCACAATACCGGTTGATCGCAGTGGCGAGACGATCACCCTGCGCATTCATGCGGGTGTAGATTTCCGGGTGGTCCCGTAGATGCGAAACCATCGCCTTGCCTGCTTCCATCGTCAGAGGATTGCCTGAAAAGGTTCCGCCTGAAAACACGCCGCGCTCCGCGGCAAGTCCGGTGAATACCTTCATCAAATCTGCACGGCCGGTGATGCCACCGACCGGCAGCCCCCCTCCCAACACCTTGCCATAGGTCGCGATATCAGGCTTGACGCCAAATCGCTCCTGCGCCCCGCCATACGCGACGCGAAACCCTGTAATCACTTCGTCGATGCCAAACAGCACGTCGTTCGCTTTGCAGACCTCCGCCAGCTCACGAAGGAACTCACCTGCTTCGTTCTGGGGGTTCGAACTTTGCACACCTTCGACAAACACCAACGCAAGCTCGTTCTTGTGTTTGCGAATCAGATCAAACGCATGGCGATTCCGATACGGCAGCAGCACGACCAGATCGCTCAGCGCCTTCGGAATCCCGTTACCCAGTGGCAGCGCGCGTGGCTCATCCCGCGAACTCGATGGATCGGCCATCCACATGCCGTAGTCATGAGCGCCATGGTAAAAGCCGTCGAAGAGGGCAATCTTTTCACGTCCGGAATAACCACGTGCTGCACGGAAGGCATACATCGTCGCCTCCGAGCCGGTGTTACAGAACACCACCCGTTCTGCGCAGGGACTGGCTTCATGCAACAACGTCGCCAGCCCCAACTGCGCCGTGGTATGAATGCCGAACATCCAGCCATCTTCGGCTCTGGACTGAATGGCGCGACGGATCTCAGGGTGCGCGTGCCCGAGCATATGCAGACCAAAGCCCACCGACGTGTCGATGTACTGGTTGCCATCTGCATCGAAGACATATGGACCTTCACCGCGCTGGATGAAGATCGGGTGAGGCATCTCCAGATTGGCGGCCAGCCCCGAGTTGAGAATCTCGGACCGGTCTTCAGCAATCTTCTGGGAAAGCTGAGTCTTGGCTTGAAGCTCAGCTCTGGCTTGCGCGATCGTCGTCACTTCACTTTCCTGCCAAGCGAGCAACCACGGGTGCAAACGATTCAGCAGTGTCCTTGTTCACGGTGATATAGGAAATGCCGAATGTTTCACGCCGACGTTGCAACTCCTCACAGATGGTGTCGACACTGCCGAAGAGTCCATGCGGATGCTTGCGCATCTCCGTTTCGGACATCTGGAAGTTCTTCGCAAACATCCCCAGCACCGGTGACGGATCGTCCATCACGAAGGTGAAGTACGCGCCAATCTCGATTTCCAGATCATTGAAGCGGGCACCTGCGCCCTCCTTGATCCAGTTCACCTTCTTGCGTGTTTCTGCCTCAGTGGACATGTTCACGCCGTCTGGCCCGATGAGACCCATCCGGTTGTTGAAATTCAAACTGACGATATCGGCCTCGCGACCCGCCAGACGCAGTACGCGTGGGCTGCCACCGCCTACCATGATGGGCGGTTTGGAGACCGGTTTTGGCACACCCGAGAAGTCCTTCCACTGAACGGTATTGTTGGCCAGATCGGCCATACCATCTCCGCGAAAGGCCTTCACCGCTTCAATCACATCGGCAAGCCGATCAATACGAACCTTGGGTTCATCTTTCTTGATCCCCAGTGCGGCGTATTCTTCGGTGATCCAGCCAGCACCAAGACCAAACTCAAGACGGCCGTTGGACAGCTTGTCGATGGTCATTGCCGACTTGATGAGAACCACCGGCAAGTGATAATCGATGCAAAAAACCCTGCAGCCGATCTTGATGGTCTTGGTAACCGCAGCGGCATACGCCATCGCAGGAATCGCAGCGAGATTCTGCTCCGGGTGATTAGCCTTGGTTAGCGCAGGTCCCGGGCCGAGGATGTGGTCCGCCAGGTGAAAGGCGGAATAACCAAGGTCTTCAGCCTTGCGCACCTGATCAGCCCAGTCAGCACCGGACGTGGCATTGAACGATTGAACTGCGAAACGAAATGGTTTTGCCATGGGTTTTCTCAATGCGCCCGATCAAGCAGGTATTTAAGGCCTCGACGCAGCAGTTCGTAATACTGCGGCTTGTCCCAGCTACCCATCTCTACCTTGGGGTAGTAGTCCATGACGGGCTGCATGTCCCAGTGGCCACGGCAGTGACCAAGATTCAGATACAGAACCTCACCCTTGCCCACCTTGTTGATGTAGTACACCGGCCGAGGTTTGCTGTCGTTCCAGTCTTTTTCGATAAAGCCGGTGGCTTCACCGTTGAATTCCGAATGCAGGAGCATGTGCAGATCACCATGGATGCGGCACAGATAGAGTTCGTCGTCGGTTTCAAACTCGCCAACACCTTTCACGAGTTCGTGATTCGGGTCGCTGGTGCGCACTGTGAAAGGCATGATCGGCGGGTGCGCGATGAACTGCGTACCCAGGGTCTTCATCAGGACTGGCGCTGTTTCCGGCGCGTTCACACCGTTGGCGAGAAACTCGAGAATCGCGTTCGTACCATGCAGCGCGAACCAGCGCTTGCCACTGCTGATGTACGCCTGCAGTGCTTTCTGTTCGTCTTCGGTCGGTACGACATTACAGGTATAGGTAATCAGAAAATCTGAAGCCTTGATGGCTTCGATATCGTGATAGTCCTTGGCCACCGTCACACGGATCGATGGATGCTCCTGTATGAGCTTGAGCAATTCCAGTCGAGCGTAGTCGATATCGTGAAACTGTCCGGCAGCGACGAGATAGGCCCGTGTCATTGGCGCTGGCATGTTGTTCTTCCCCTTTTCATTCCAGGAACACGGTCAACCTGGAGACCGTCCTTCCACTACTGTTTTCCTCAACCCTTGTTTTCCTCAATCCTGAAATGACAAACCCGCGAACACAGATCGCGGGCTGTCAAATTCACGGAGCGAGATGCAGATGACTGGACATCAGGATCATCTTCACTTCGTTTACGGCGCTTAGTACTGGATGCGCTTCGTGAACCCGCCGTCCACCACGACGTTGGTCCCGGTGGTGAAAGCCGCACGCGGGCTGGCCAGGAACACCACGGTGTCAGCCACTTCCTGCGCAGAACCCATGCGACCGGTCGGGATTTCCTTGACGGTTGCATCGTAGAAAGCGGTCATGTGCTTCTTGATGTTGTCCCATGAGCCGCCTTCGATCATGACGGGGCCGGGGCTGACCGCATTGACACGAATTTTTTTCGGCGCCAGATCCTGGGACAGTGCACCGGAATACTGCAGCAGCGCACCTTTCAGTGCGTTGTACGGACCCGCCGACATGAACTTTTCAAGCGCTGCCGTCGTTGAGATCATGACGATGCTGCCGTTGGCCGACTTTTCCAGGTGGGGCTTTGCGGCTTCCACCAGACGAACCGTGCCGAGCACGTCATGATTGAAGTGACCGATCCAGCCTGCTTCTCCAGGGCCGTTTCCACCGCTGACGTTGGAGACCACACTGTCCAGTCCGCCGAGTGCAGCAGCCGCAGCTTCAACGAAGGCCTTCAGGGAATCGCCATTGGCGACATCCACTGCCTGACCAAACGCTTTCACGCCTTTGGCTGAAAGTGCCTTCACCGCCTCGTCAACTTCTGCCTGATTGCGCGCACAGATCGCCACGTTGCAACCTTCATCTGCAAACGTGTTGGCGATGGCTCGGCCAATACCTTTGGTGCCCCCGGTGATGAGTGCCTTTCCGCCTTTGAGTCTTAAATCCATTGGAGTCCTCTCTCTGGTTTTTCTGTCTGAGTTATCTGATCTGGGTTTTCTGGTCTGGGTTTTCTGGTCTGATCGAACACAACCGCCGCGGCGCTGGGCTCACATCGGTCCGAATCGGGGCGGCGCTGGTCTGTCATCCGCCGATACCGAGACGCAAACCTTACCGCCTTCGAGGGTCACCGGGAAAGCCTTTACCGGAAATGTCGCTGGTGGCGACTTGCAGGCACCGGTGCGAACGTCAAACCGCGCACCATGCAACGGGCAACGAACCTCGAATCCCGATAGTTTGCCGTTGCTCAATGCCTGTCGGGCGTGACTGCATCGATCAGCCAAGGCGTAGATCTGTCCTGCCACCTGGCAGACCATGATATCCACGCCGTTGGCGTGCACTCG
>CAMDVY010000269.1 GCA_945878745.1 Klebsiella pneumoniae
GTATCCAGCAACTCCGGATAGTTCTTGCGATATTCGCTTTCGCAGAACGCGATGGTGTTGTTGGCGGCCGTCACCACGTAAGCCTGTATGGCCTTGGCGTCTGCCTCATTGAGGAGGTGGTCGAATTTCGGCATGCCCCTGCTCTGAAACGCCCCATTCAGCACGATGGCATTCCATGCCGTGTGCGACGCTTCGCTGGCATAACGCAGATCGGGAATGCTGCCTGAGCTCAGCGCGCCTGCGCCATGACAAACCGCGCATGAGGAGTGGAACAGTTTTTCGCCATGCGCCACTTCTTCGGGTGTTGTCTTGATGTCCGGTTGTTTGGGGATGGCAATGAATGCCACTTCCTGTTTCGGCAACTCGGCTTTTCCACCGATCTTCCAGACCAGGATGCGACCTTCTTCAAGTGCATTGTTGCGATGGCGCGGCATGCCGGACGCGAGACCATAAGCGCCACCCCAACCTGCGACGACGGCGATGTATTGTTCGCCATCAACCGAGTAACTGATTGGCGCCGCGATGATGCCCACCTGGACCGGTGTCTCCCAGACCAGCTCTCCCTTGTCTGCCGTGTAGGCCGCGAAATACCCGTCCGCGCGACCCTGGAAAATGAGGTTGCCGGCTGTTGATACCAGGCCGCCGTTCCAGGAATTCGAATGCTGAACGCGCCACACTTCCTTCTGCGCGACGGGATCCCACGCCGACAGATACCCCTTCACGTCCTTCATGTCAGCAATCATCGTGTCCGGATCCTTGCTAGGGATGGTTTCGGCAAAATCGACACCGGTATTCCATTCCGTTGGATTGTGTTTGAAGGCGTTGTCCTGTCCGTACTTGAACGGCAGATCGAGCACCGGGATGTAAACAAGACCGGTCTTGGGACTGAACGTCATCGGATGCCAGTTGTGCCCGCCATATGGCGCTGGTCGAATTTTCTTCGTCTCATTCGCGTAATGGGCGTCGGGGTTTTCCACCGGCAGGCCGGTTTCCGGGTCAATGTGTGTTGCCCAGGTCACCGGGACGTAGGCCTCCGCGCTGATGAACTGTCCGTTGGTACGATCGAGCACGTAGAAGAAACCGTTCTTCGGCGCCTGCATGATGACCTTGCGTGGCTGACCGTCTATCTGCAGATCAGCCAGGATCATGTGTTGAACAGCGGTGTAATCCCAGGTGTCTCCGGGGGTTGTCTGGTAGTGCCAGACGTAGCTGCCATCATCGGCATTCAAGGCAACGATCGAAGCCAGGAACAGGTTGTCACCGCCGCCGGGGCTGCGAATGTAGCGGTTCCAAGGCGAGCCATTGCCAACGCCCACGTAAACCTGGTTCAGTTCGGGATCGTAGGCGAATGAGTCCCACGCGGTGCCACCGCCGCCCACTTTCCACCAATCGGTCCCACGCCAGGTCGCTGCGGCCATTTCCATTGCCTTGGACTCCTGCGGCTGGGACGGATCGCCAGGCACGGTGTAAAAACGCCAGGCTTGTTTCCCCGTCGCCGTGTCGTACGCCGTGACATAACCACGCACACCATACTCGGCGCCGCCGTTGCCGATAATCACTTTGTCCTTGAAAACACGGGGTGCGCCGGTGATGGTGTACGGCTTGGTGTTGTCGATGGTCAGTACGTCCCACTCTTCCTTCCCGGTTGCCGCATCCAGTGCAATCAGTCGGCCATCGATGGTGCCAACGAATATCTTGCCTTTCCAGGCGGCTACGCCGCGATTCACGACATCACAGCACGCGTATTTGGCCCACTCACGTGGCACCTGCGGATCGTATTCCCACAACAACTCACCCGTCTTCGCGTTGTGTGCCCACACCACGGACCACGAACCCGAGGTATACATGATGCCGTCAACAACGAGCGGTGTTGCTTCGAGACCTCTTCGGGTTTTGGTGTCCCAGTGCCAGGCCAGTCCCAGCTGTTTGACGGTTTCCTGGTTGATCTGATCGAGCGGACTGTAACGCTGCTCGTCATAAGTCCGACCTGTCGACATCCAGTTGCCAGGCTCGCTGTCGGCGTTGGTAATGCGGGCGCCGTCGACGTTGGCGGCTCCGCCCGTAACTGGTGCTGCTGTGGTTGCTGTAGTGTCGGAAGAGGCAGAGACCTCAGGTGCAGCAGGCTGTTCCTGCGAACACGCTGCCAAAGTACAAAGTGTGAAAGCGATCACGAATCCGCGGACCGTCATAGTTGTTCCCCCCAATGAAAAACGGTTAGCTCCGCGAGTGTATCAGCATTGCGGCTGCAGGCAGATGTGGCGACGGCCGATCAGGGAGCGTCCCTGTGGTCTTCTTGAGGTGACCCGGTTCACGATCCGGGAGCGCGCACCACGGCACAATGTGCAGATGCAGACCTTTGACTTACAGACTGGCGGTTTTACTCGCTTCGAGCTTTTCACTGCAGCAGCGGCGATCTGGCTTGGTCTGGGTTTTGTCAGCCTTTTTCTTGAGGCGGATCAAATCGTTGCCGATGTGCATGCGCGCGTATCTCAAGCAGTCGCGGACAGCCCGCTGCTTTGGTATGCCGTGGAAGTGGATGGTCAACAGGTGGTGCTGCACGGTGTTGCACAATCAGACGCCGATGCGGCTCAAGTGCTGGCCAATGCGCGTCTGGAGCCCGCAGCCGCGAACGTGGTGTCCCGACTCCTGACCTTGCCGGACGCAGCACGATGCCAGATCCAGCTCGATGCATTCAGTCGAAACGCTCCGGTCCGATTCAAAGCCGGTGGTGAGGAACTCGAAGAGGAAAGCTTCGAATCGCTTCAGCGTATGGCTGCCGTCATTCGCCAGTGCAGTCACAAGGTTGAAGTAGCCGCGCATACAGGGCAGCGGGGCGATACCAGCCTCAACCAGCAGCTATCCGCCCGTCGCGCCGACACGGTTGCACGCTATCTGGTTCGCTCAGGTGTAACCGTTCGGCAGATTTCAGTTGTTGGATATGGAGAGTCGCAACCCTTGGTCGCCGGTGAGACATCCGGGCAAACCAACGAACGTGTCACCTTCAGGGTGGCAGGAGCGTCCGCGTGATCTATCTTGTCAGCCAGATCTTTTTCTATCTTGCCGTTGCGATGATAGCGGGTGTCGTCACGGGCTGGCTGTTGGCGCAACTGCGCAGACGCTCGGTGCTGGCGGCTGTCGGTATTCAGGTCAGTCAATTGCGTCTGGACCTGGCACGTCGCGACGAGGCGCTGGTGATGGCAGAGCAGCGGGCGGCGGAGTTGGCAGCGCGGGCGCAAGCACCAAAGATATCTCCGGCGCTCGCGGATATAGCGGCGCAACTGCGTGAACAATGCGATGCACAGGCTGCACAGCTCAGTGACCTTCAGATTGAGCTGGCGCGGGTTCACCAGGAGCACGGCGCGGATAGAGCAAGTGAAGAGGCGAGTAACAACCTGATCACGGCGCTGCATGCCGAAATCGCGCGACTGCGTCAGGAACTACAAACCAGAAATGCGGCAAACCCGAAGCAGTCGGAAAAGCTGGAGCTCGCGAACAAAGAGCTGGAAGGGCGATTGATCCGCAAGCTCAGTGAAGTGGATCGACTCGAACAGGCGCTGGCTGCAGAAGAGCGTCGAGTTTGCGAACTCGAGCGGGAGCGCGAGTTGCAGAACAAGTCTCTGCACGTCTTGCATCAACAACTTGAAATGGAGCGCGAACCAGCGCAGCGCGCTGCCGGTTGAAGCGCGCACAACCCTGCAGTTGACCCATCAGTTCAGCGATGCTGCTCCAGATGAGCCCAGCCATCCACTTCGGCAATGATTTCTTCGAACAGCTTTGTCGCTGCCGCCTTGATGTCACCGCCACTGATTTGAATGCTGCGCGAACTCAGCCCCGGGATGCGGGCGATCATCGTCGTGCCAGACACGGAATAAATGCCTGGATATTTCTTGCCGTTGCGGACAATCGGCATCTGCGTTGGAGGAACAATCATGGGAACTCCGAAGAAGCGGTCTTTCCCCTATTCTCCAGAAGCTAGGCCCGCCTTTCCAGTGGCGCGATGGTCGGCCCGCCGCTGTTTACGAGCTGTGGATGACGAACGCTGATCGCGTAGATCACGAGAATGAACGCGCTGCACCCCAATGACACGGCGATTGCCGGGCCAAACGGCTCGGCCAGACCACCAAGAAACAACCCTCCGAGGGGTCCCAGACTGTAGCCAATCGCGTGAATCCCCATGACTCGACCGCGCAAATGATCAGGCACTGTCAGCTGCATGACACCCATTGATGTCACCATGAAGATGGACGACAGCGTGGCGGCCAGAAAGGTGCAGGTCAGGGCGGGAATCAGCCAACCGGCTGCGGCCACCCACCCGAAAACCAATGTCGTGACGGCGGTAGCCGCCGCGCACCCAAACATGATCCATCCGAGTCGCGGGTGGTGCTGACAACCGCTGGCGACTAGCGTACCCACTACACTGCCGAATCCCCCCATGGCCAGCAGATAGCCATATGCTTGTTCGTTGCCGCCAAGCGTCGATGCAAAAACCGGCATGATCTGCATGTAGGCATTGCAGAAGAACATGCCGGCAAAGGTGACGATCAGCAACGGAGCGAAGACCTGGCTGGTTGCGATGAAACGGAAACCTTCGATCATCTGGCCGAAAGGGCTTTGTGCCACGGATGTTGGTACGTGGACACGGATGCCCGAAATCACGATGAACATCACGAGATAACCGACGGCGCCCAGGGCGAACAGCAGCCAGGTTCCACTACTTGCGATCAACAATCCACCAAGCGCCGGCATGGCCATTCTGGTCGACTGCCAGATCACCGCATTAAGCGCGGCGGCATTCATGAAGGCTTCGCGATCGACCAGCAGGGCATAGATCGAAACTCTGGCAGGCCAATCCAAACCCGTTATCAGGCTTATGCTTGCAACGATAGTAAGCACTTGCCAGAGGCTGATTGAGTCCAGTCCGTCGAGCACGGCGAGAAGTGTGAGTAACAGGGAAGTCGCCAGCGATGTCCCCATCATGATCAGTCGCTTGTCGACGCGATCAG
>CAMDVY010000270.1 GCA_945878745.1 Klebsiella pneumoniae
AGCCGCGTGAAAAATGCCGACACAACCCGCAAAGACGGTGTCGTAGGCACCGGGTACCGTCATGTCGCAACTGTAGAGCGTGACGCGCCCGGGTCCGATACGGTTCATGGCCGTCAGGTGCGCCGTGTTGGGCAGGTTGGTCGCATCACGAACGCACGCACGCACGTCATAACCATGACGAACCAGATTGAGGACGATGTGTGAGCCGATATAGCCCGCGCTGCCTGTGACAGCAACTGGACCATCGGCGGGTTTGATGTGTGTCGGCATGGAAAGTGGCCTTGTTTGAAATGGCTGACAGGTCCGGAGTTTGTCACTGTTCAACGCTTGTTGTCAGTGGCATCGTGCCATGACTCAAATGCGCAAGTGTATGCGCAAGGGGCATTTGACCTGCTGGCACAAGCGACGCATATTCCGTGATGGGACGAGCTACATCCATCGTTTGGTTCAAGGGGAGATACGAGTGGGTCATGACCTGATTATTCGTGGTGGGACGCTTGTCGATGGAACCGGTGCAGAACCCTATACCGGCGATCTTGCCATTGACGATGGCCGCATCTCCGTTCTGGGTGGCAAGATTGGCAAGACGGCCGTCGCCAAAGAAGTGATCGATGCAACTGGCCTGATAGTCTCGCCGGGTTTTGTTGATGTGCACACTCACCTCGACGCACAGATTGGCTGGGATCCGCTGCTGACACCGGTGAGCTGGCATGGTGTCACGACTGCATTGATGGGCAATTGCGGCGTCACGTTCGCACCCTGCAAACCGGCTGATCGAGAGCTGCTCGCCGGCATGATGGAGACCGTCGAGAACAGTCCAAAGGATGCGATCCTCAACGGGTTGTCATGGGACTGGGAAGGGTATGGCGGGTATCTCGATGCCATCGAGAAACTGCGTCCGTCGCTGAACATCGCAGGCATGGTCGGACATTGCGCCGTGCGCTTTTATGTCATGGGAGAGCGTGCTGTTGAAGAGCAGGCCACGCCTGCGGAAAAACAGCAGATTGCCGATCTCGTCGCCCGTTCGATCGATGAGGGTGCTGTCGGCTTTTCCAGTAATCGTTTTCCCAACCATGTGTTGCCGGACGGTCGCTCGATTCCCGGAACGTTTGCTGATCATGAAGAGCTCTTGCAGATCGCGCGCGCCATCGCTCCACGCAATGCACTGATGCAGAACGTCATGGACTTCGGAGTGGAGCAGCTCGACAACGCACGGCTCCTGCGCAAGCTGGCAAGGACCACCGGCGGTCGAATTCTCTTCAGCTACGGTGCTGGATCCGAAGACGACTCGGGCCGCCGGGCTGCCGCCTTCCTGGACAGTCTCTGCGAAGGTGGCCTCGACATCTCTGCGCTGTCGATTCCGCGCGGGTCAGGATTTGTATTCGGATTGCAGTCGAGCTTGCCAGCGCACAACATCTGGGGGCAGTCCCATTTTTTCGGGCCGACCTGGTTATGGCTTGCAGGTCTGGACTTTGCCGAGCGATGGGCGGCGATTGGAGACACCTCGATCTGTGACAAACTGGTTCACGAGGCGCGCTTCCGGAAGAACTCGGGTGAACCGCGTAACGATGCGCAGATTGGCTGGTTGCAGGATTCGTACTGGATGGGAGATGGCACGGCGCCGGATTACACAGAAGCAGCAGCGCGAAATCTGCCTGCATTGGCGGCCGAGGCGGGGGAACACTGGTCTGAGACGTTCATTCGCCTGACCCGGCAGAGCAAGGGGCGAGGATTGTTCACATGGCGGATGTACAACCGCAATCTCGGCGCACTCGGCGACCTGCTCCGTCACGATAGAGTGATTCCGGGGTTGTCTGATGCGGGCGCCCACGTCTCGCAAGTGATGGACTGCGGGGCGTTGACCTTCACGCTGTCCCACTGGGTCAGGAAGGCGGGCCTGTACAGTCTGGCAGAAGGCGTGAAGCGGCTGACTTCGGCGCCTGCACGAATCATCGGCCTGTCGGATCGTGGAATACTGGCCACTGGCATGCGCGCGGATATCAATGTGTTTGATCTGGAGCGAATTGGCGAAGCGCATCCTGAGTTGGTGCATGACTTTCCTGGTGGCGCCCCTCGTTATCTGCAACGCTCCACCGGCTATCACGCGACTCTCGTCAATGGACATGTGGTGGTGCGCAATGGCGAACACACCGGTGCACGACCAGGCCAGGTGTTAAGGCACAGATCAGCGTAGACAGGTCTAGCCCGCACTATTCATGAAGGAACGTAACGAGGGCACCGAGAGTAGTGAAAACGCAGGGTGGCGCGGACTGTAGCGCGCGCAGGCGTGCTGTACAGCACGTCGAGCCCGCGGAGGGAGCACGCCCTGTGATTTCGCTGCTATCGGCGTCCGCAGTAGGTCATTCATGAATAGTGCGGGCTACGTAATCGCTGCACGGATTGAAGTGGGGCACAGTCGATGAACGATTCCGAAACCGGGCAGAACTCACCCATTCGTGCGGCGGCGGGTGTGACAACTGCGCCCATGCTGACTGCGGCCGACGAGATAGCTCAGCTACAGGCGGAAGTGGCGCGGTTGAAAGCGCTGCTCGATGGCGAGGCGCCAACCGGCAGTCTGCCTGTACCCTGGCCAACGGAAATCAAGTACGGCGATCAACCACACTCCGGTGCCCGTCTGGCGGGTATTACCCGGGAGCGTGACAAGGTGTTGCGTACAGACGATTTCCCGGAGCTACCCAGACCAACATCCGACCAGGCGCAGCTCGAAGCGGACTTCGTGCGCTGGGGTTATTGCATGGTGAAGGAGGCGCTCTCACCGACCCAGTGTCAGGCGCAGATCGATCGTCTGCTGGACCAGGCAGCTGCGGAACGAGCGGCGGGTGTGGCATCCATGTCGCACCGGGGTGCGGCTCAGTTTGTTCCCAACCTGATTCCGAAGGGGCAGGTTTTTCGCGACCTCATTGCACTGGAGCCGTCTGCTGCCCAGTTTGGACCTCTGGTCGAAACGCTGCTCCAGAAGATTCTCGGCAAGGGTTGGTATCTCACCACGGCACATGGCTCGATCGTTCATGAACATGGTGGTCTGCAGGAAATGCACCAGGATCAGGGTTTTGTCCCTTTGCCGCATCCACCATTTCCGCTCTCCTGCCTCATCATCTGGTGTTACACGGACTTTGATCGTGAGAATGGTGGCACCTACATCGTGCCAGGTTCGCATCGTGATGCCGCAGGCAATTGTCTGGTTCGGCCTGAAACCGAGTTTGAAAAACTTGCAGAGGGCAGGCTGATGGCCATTACGGCACCGGCCGGTACGGCATTGCTCACCGACAGCCGCGTGTTGCACTCAGGCGGCAAGCGGACTGCGCCGGGGACTCGCCTTGCATCCCGCATCCTGTACAGCCGACCTTTCATGCGGCAGCAGGAAAATCAGCTGGCATGCATACCTGATGCGCTGATCGAGACCTTCTCGCCGAAGCTCAAGGGGCTGATCGGGTTCAAGACGTACTCGGGATTGGGAATGGTTGAAGGCAACTCGGTCGATCCAGGCAAGACGAAGGTGATCGTCGGCGAACTTTCGATGTCTCGGCCTGCGGAATTTGAACGGGATTTTGACCTCAGGCACAGCGAATTTGCCAGGTCAGCAGCGACCCAGCCAGGTGCTCAGATCGTCTATCGCCCGCACCAGGACTGAGCCGAAGCGTCTGGGGATCGTCAGTCGTACAGCCCCTGTGGATTGCGTGCCATAACGGTGTAGTCGGGACCTTCCTGCTGCCAGCCATACGGCTGTTTGCCACCCAGCAGGGTCCGGAAGCGCTCATGGTTTGCATGGCGAGCCAGCACCGAGGCGGGAACTGCATCACCGTGACGCTCCTGGGTTTGTACGTGCTGACGGTTGAAGTACACCGCCAGGTTCATGCGAACACCGGGCAGATCACGCCGAAATGAACCGTGCCAGGTATTGCCATGCCAGACGACTGCGTCTCCTGGTGACAGATTCATCGGTATGACGCCTCTCGGCTCGGTCCACGTCACATCGTCGATCGATTCTCCTGACTTGGCACGTGCAGAGACTTCTCGAGCGGACATGCCCGCTGGCCGGAAATTTTCGTGTGGCGTGGGTTGGCGCAGCAGTCTATGACTGCCTGGCACCATCGCCAGAGCGCCCGCTTCCCGGCTGTAGGGAGTGAGCGCGTAGTTCACGTTGGCGACCATGGAAATTGTTGAATAGGGTGCCGGCATGCCGTTGCCGTTGTCGGAATGCAGCATCAGCGGCGTACCGCCCGGCCCGCGAAAGTGGCAGCCCAAGCTCGAGAGCAGACAGCTTTCACCCAGCAGATAACTCACCAGCGTCAGCGGTTTGGCTTCCATGAGGATTTCTTCGAAGATTTCATCGTCATAGAGCAGGTAGGGGATGTACTGCATGCCGGTGACATCCGAGGTACTGGCGTTATTGATATCGATTCGCCGGCCGCGCAGACGCTCGACTCGAGCCAGTATCGCTTGTTTGGCTCGTTCGATTTGGGGAGGCGACAACACGTTGTGCAGGGTGGTGAATCCTTGCGTCTCCAGTTCGACTAGATTCTCTGTAAGCCCCAGCGTTTGCACCTGGTTGAGTATTCGCTGGAGTGCGGGATCACCGGCCGTTTCCTGCACCTTGTCTGTCGTAGTCGTTGTCAGGCTCATGGTTTGTCACTCATGGAATGAGCTGTAGTCCCGATCGTGTTCAGGCAGGTGCAAATTGTCCACCAAGTCCATACAGCTCGATCACGTTGTTGCGGGTAATCGCGGCGCGGTCGGCAGCGGGTACACCATCAAAAACCTCGTCCAAAACCTCAAGTGAGCAGGGAAACGTGGAATCCACATGCGGATAGTCGGAACCCCACATCAATCGATCTACACCGATCAGGTGTCTCGTCGCGATCGCCGGATGATCGTCCTCGATGGTGGCGTAGAACTGACGGTGCCAGACGTCCTGCGCTCGTTCGCCGGAATACTCTCGACCACGGA
>CAMDVY010000271.1 GCA_945878745.1 Klebsiella pneumoniae
GAATGTCCGGCCAGTGGTGATCGAGGAAGTAACTCACCGCTTCCCGGTTGGGTGGGTGGTTCCATGAGCCAACAAAGATCACGTCACGCCGGTCACCGGTGGCCGGCAACGTCGAAGGACGGGTTAGTTCATAGGGAAACACGTCAACCAGGCGTTCGCCCAGCCAGGGCCTGAGCAGCGCTGTTTCTTCAACAGACAATGAAACGATGTGGTCAAAACGATCCAGGTATGAACGGTATTCGCTGACAAAGAAGCGAACGGCTGCTTCTGTCCGCTGCGCAAGCACCGCCGCGTCGCCACTCATGGGGAACGACCGCAGCGTTTCGATATCATGGATATACAACGACTTGTCGCAGGGAATACGCGCCAGCAGATCATCGAAGTGCATGGCGACGGACAATCGCGACACCATCACGTGCCGTACACGATCGACGTGCTGGCCAATCAGATCTTCCAGTCGTTTGCGGCCATTGGGCCCGGTGACAACTTCGATGCCCAGACGCTCAAGCCCGGCTGCATAGTCGCTGCGATGATCGTTGGCAGGAATGAAGATGACATAGTTGCCGGGCAAACGCGCCAGGGTCTGGCAGACGAAAAACAGCGTGCGGCTGCCAGCGTCGCGATCTGGCTCTGGAATGTGATGATCGAATACCAGTGTGATAAATCGCGTGCCGTCATCTCGAGCCGTATGGAACGGCGACAGACCCCCAGGCGGCGCGTGATACCGTGCAAGCTCGTCATGCCACTTATCGTGAAACGTCACCCTATTGATACTCTGGTACGACTTCAGCGAGGCTGTCTCAGATACATCCTGCCCCATCGTGGCGCCTTCCAGATGCGTGACCACCGAACGGGGGTTCACCAGGACCTTCCAGCCCGCATCCCGACTGCTGAAACAGAAATCAGTCTCTTCGAAGTACGCTGGGGCGAACCGCTTGTCAAAACCGCCAACCTGTTTCCAGGCCGCACGACGAATGCCGATCCAGCAGCCACTGACATAGTCCGCATCGCGGGTATTGAAGGCGAACTCTTCAGCCAGTTCCCATCCGCGATGGTAGTTGGCCGCAATGGCGCCCTGCCTCACCAGGCCTCCATTTTCCTGGATACTGCCATCTGCGTTGAGGACCAACCCGCCAACAACGGCGGCGCCAGGATGATCCATGAAGGTCGTCAGCAGCGTATCGATGGCACGCTCATGCAACAGCACGTCATTGTTGACGAGCAGGATGATGTCGGCACGTGTTCGGGCAACTGCGGCGTTGCAGTTCCTCAGAAAGCCAAGGTTCCGCGGATTGCGTCTGACACGGACAAAGGGTGCGAAATAAGGGACGATCCACCCGGCGTCGACGTGCGCGGCGTCCTCACTGACCAGAAAATCGATACCTTCAGGCACGCCGTGCTGCACCGCGCTCAGCAGACACTGCAGCACAAGATCGTCCCTCGCATCCGAGGGAATGATCACACTCGCCCGCAGGTCCTTACTCGCGCGAGGTTGTTCGCGCAGCAGCAGCAGATCACGCAAACGCAAGATACCACTCGTGTTCCGGATGGCACTGTCGTAGTTGCCGGGCACGCCCAGCAACCTCACCCAGCGAGCCCAGATATGGTTGAGGTCCCCAACCTTACGGTGCTTCAGGCAGAAGTCGGTCAGGCCGGGCAGCTCGTTCTCGACAAAAACGTCGTCGAGGCCAACGAGGAAACTCTGGCGCCGGCGCGTGGCATCACCGAGAAGGTAATGCAGGAATGGAGAAAAGCCCTTCGCATAGGTAGGCGGTCGACCTGATGCTCGCATCGCTGCGTCGAATTTCTGTGGATCGATAACCGGCGCAGCGAGATGAATGGTATCAACATGCTTCCGGAACCAAAGACATTCGTAGTCCCGCAGCCCTTGATAGTAGTCGCGTTGTTCGCCACCCGACTGCAGCACCGGATGTGGCGACTGATCCGGCATCCGACCAAGCCGATAAGCGGCAAGTACGCAACCCTCAGGACGCTGGCGTCGTAACAGGAAACATTGCTCAAGCCAGTCCTGATCAAAGTATGGAGACAACTCGACGGGAGACCGATCCTCCGGTGCCTTCTCGAGCCATGTCTGCAGGACGAGCAGCAGAGACGATCCGTTGTAGGCCGATCGGCTGTGTTGCCGGCGATGGATGATCATCGGATCGATCAGGGCGGAGGGACGCACGGGTCGTGCGCGCACTGCATCGAGCCAGGCATCGAAGTACGAAGCAGACCGTAACGCCACGCCCCGCGGCAACGCAGACAGCACGCGAAAGTCGTGATTGGAGAACAGTGGGTTGGGGCCAACGTCCGCGGATTCATCCGCGAACAGGTACCACTCCAGCGGACTGGTGTGGCCGAGTGTGTCGGCGGGCATCTGGGCGCGTACGAATTCGGCGTCGAACCAGGCAGAAGTATTCGCACGCCACGAACCGGGGGTTTGCAGATAGTGCAGCACGGCCATGTGCTTGTCAGCAAAGGTCAGGTCGGCCTGCCGTGCATAGACGTTTGTGTCGAACAGCGCGGTAGCAATCACACGGTTGATCAGTAGCTGCAGCGATTTACCGAGCTGCAGATCTGGCTGGCTAGCCAGCCGATGCATCAGGGGATAGCTGGAACCGCAGCGCCGCGTGCGCAGTTTTGCCTGTGCCAGCACGTCACCGCTGGTCGGGTCGCGCAACGCAAACTGGTGGATCCCGCCACAGAGCACATGCAGCAGCGTATCGTCATGCTGATAGTATACGGGCAGTTCGTAGGCGATCGGCAGGCGTGCATCCGTATGCCGTCGGGGAACGAGATTCACCTGGTCGATCAGCAGTCCATCGAAGAGAACATCGAGCGTGAATGCTGTTGGCGTCGACTCCGACAGCCACTGAAACGTCCCCATCAGCAAACGACCATCCAGATGGGTCAACTCAACACGGGCAGGCCCTGTGGTCTGGCCGCCGCGAACGGAAACAATCTGTCGCGAGGCGGTACGACTCGCGTGCAAGGCAGGCCGGGAACGTTCACCCCGGGGTGCAGTCACCGTGTCGGCCCATGAGTCGTCGATACATCAGTTATAGATGCATCAGTTGTCGATCCATCAGTCACCGCTGGAAATGGTTGTGCGGTAAGCAGCACGTAAGGGTGTTCATGCCGTTCAAAAGCAGGAGGGTAATACGGGTCGCGCGCCAGACGGGCGGACCAGTGTGTTTGCATGTAGCTGGCTTCGGACTGCGTGCGTAAACGTCGTTCATCGGTCATGACGTTGCCCAGCGTCTGGCCGCCCAGATGCAACAGGCGCGCGTGAGGCGTCCAGACGATCCGCAGGCCCAGCGTCTGCAGGCGCAGGCAGAAATCCACGTCGTTGTAGGCCACACCGAGGTTCACCATGTCGAAACCACCTGCGCTGTCGAACACATCACGTCGACAGACCATGCATGCACCCGTGACGGCGCTGAGGTTCTGCACCACAGCTGCCCGCAGCAGGTAGCCGGGCCGTTCATCAGGTAGCCCGGTAAACGCATGTTCGGCAATGCCGAATGCGCCCAGCATGATGCCGCCATGCTGCACGGTGCCATCGGCAAACAGCAGCTTGGCACCCACCGCGCCCACACCCGGCCGTAACGCCTGGCTGACCATTTCCCGCAGCCACTCGCCATCGATCACTTCGGTATCGTTGTTCAGAAAGCACAGGATCGTCCCGTTTGCGTGCGCAGCCGCATAATTGTTCATGGCTGACCAATTGAATTTGCCCGCGTAGCGAAGGATCCGGAGCGCCCCCGCACTGCTGGCAGTCGTCAGCCAATCAAGCGTTTCTGGTTCATTGCTGTCGTTATCAATGACCAGGATTTCGTATTCAGTGTAGTCGGTAAGCTGCCGAATGCTGTCAACACATCGTTCGAGTAATGCCTTGCCATTGCGCGTAGGAATGACGATGGACACTTTCGGCGGTTTTGCGGGTAACGGCCATTCAAAACGCAATACGGTGTGGCCCACATCACGCGGCAGATCCGGGTTGTTGGCATGAAGAATCTCATGGCGTTGTACCCTGGCCTGCACCTTCTGCTGCTGGAGATGGGACTCGACCATCTGCACCAGTTGCTGCTGAATCGCTTCGTTTGCAGCAGGTACCATCGCCGCAGATTGGTGGGTGAGAATGCGCGCCAGATGGGCCCAGGCCGATGGCTCAATCACGGCGGATGCGCGCAGCAGCAGCGCGTGTTCCCAGATACCCTCCGCGGCATCCCTGATCTGTGAAGCGAGATCGTTCAGAAGGCCGGCATGCATGGCAAACGCGCCGATGTACGGATTGCTCAGCAACAGGTCATGATTGAAATCAGGCCGCAGCTCCGGCGTGTGATGCCGGCCTGACGCATCAACACTGTCGCTGTCTGCATAGATCAGCCGGGCATTGGTGGCAGTGGCACCGAGGATCAACTGTTCCAGCGCGCCTTCTGCCAGCAATTCGCCGCCACGAAGAAACCAGCAGTACCCGTCTGCTGGCCGTTTGGCGATGGCTTGCAGCAATGGCGAAATCGCCCGTCCGCGTACATCGATCCACAGAGATCGTGGACTGCGCTTGCGATATCCCTGCACCAGCACTTCAAAAGCGACATCGGGTTGATCGAAATTCACCACCACGAACCGATGCCGCTTACCCAGTTGATCGATTGCGGAATCCAGTACCGCCTGCAAGGCTGCGAGGGGTAAGCCGGCACTTACCGGAATGATCACTGTGATCTGGGGCGTCAATTGCGGGTCTTGCGCCTGTTGCGCGGGAATGGATACGGGTGCTGCGATCAAACCAGGGCGATAGATCTCCTGGTACCACAGATCGTAGTCTGCAAGTGAATAGGCCAGACGCTGACGCAGCACGGGGATCTGCAGCCGGATGTTGCTGATGGCTTGTTCAAGCTGTTGCAACTGCGCGGTCAATCCTGCAATTTCGCGTCGTTCATCGTCACGTTGATAGCGCACC
>CAMDVY010000272.1 GCA_945878745.1 Klebsiella pneumoniae
TAAAAAAATCTGGCCGTTTGCAGTTTCGACTCGGCAAGAGGTGTTTCCATCGCAGCTTGTGCCATCCGACCCCAGAGCCAAGCAAACAGGGTCAACGCTGCCAATTCAAGATAGTCGGTCGCGACAGCTCCCGGCAGATTCACGTCCTGTGCACTGCGTTGCGTCAGATCATCGGTAGTTCGCAGCAGACGGCTGATACTGTCATCGAACGAACCACGAAATTCTTCGGCGACGTCAGAGGCTGACAAGGTCGCCAGAAACGCGCGCAACGTCGTACCACCATCCCTGAGAACCTTGCGGCCGATGAAATCCATGGCCTGCACGCCATTGGTGCCCTCGTAGATCTGCGCGATGCGTGAGTCTCTGACGAGCTGCTCAACACCCCACTCGCTGATGTAACCATGACCACCATAGATCTGTTGCGCCAGAACCGCAGACTCAAAACCCTTGTCCGTCAGGAAGGCCTTGGCAATGGGCGTCAGCAATTCCGAAAACGATTGCGCTTGTTTGTCGTCCTGAAACTTCGAGCGGTCAAGTTCGCGACCAACCAGCATCGCAAAGGCGCGCCCTCCTTCAGTCCATGCGCGAATAGTGAGCAGCATTCGTCGGACATCCGGGTGAACCAGCAGCGGGTCGGCAGCCGCCCCAGGATTCTGGACCCCGGAAGGCGAACGACTCTGCACACGCTCCTGCGCATACCGGGCTGCAAACTGCCAGGCTGCTTCCGATGCACCCAGTCCCTGCAACCCCACTGAAAGGCGCTCGTAGTTCATCATCGTAAACATGCAGGCGAGCCCGGCATTGGCTTCACCAATCAGGTACCCCCCAGCACCATCGAAATTCATGACGTTGGTGGCGCTACCGTGAATCCCCATCTTGTGTTCGATCGAGCCGCTGAAGGCCGCATTCCGTGTACCCAGCTTGCCTGAATCATCATGCAGGTACTTCGGAACGATGAAGAGCGAAATGCCTCGCGTCCCACCCGGTGCATCTGGCAGTCGCGCGAGCACCAGATGAACGATGTTGGTGGCCAGATCGTGCTCGCCGCTGGTGATGAATATCTTGGTCCCGGTGATCGCATAACTGCCATCTGCACGGGGTTCAGCACGCGTTCGTATGATGCCAAGATCTGTGCCTGCATGAGCTTCAGTCAGGCACATGGTTCCGGTCCATGTCCCGGCATACAAACGTGGCAGGTAAACCTGTTTCTGCTGCGCAGTACCATGTGAGTCAATGCAAAGCGCTGCACCGACGCTGAGCGTGCCATACAGATACAGACTGGGATTTGCAGCCCAGAACATTTCTTCCACCAGACATCCGAGTGTCTTTGGCATGCCCTGGCCTGCGAACTCGGGGTTGCCTGACAGGCCGAGCCAACCACCTGCAGTAAACTCCCTGAATCCTTCCTTGAACCCCGTTGGCGTCGTGACTACCCCATCCGCCCAACGACAGCCTTCCGTATCGGCGATCCGATTTAGTGGTGCCAGCACTTCCCGCGCCACCCGGCCACCTTCTGCAACTACCGCGCTCAGCACATCAGCGGAAAAATCCTCGAGCGACGGTATATCGCTCCACTCTTGCGTGAGTCGAAACACTCGACTCAACAGAAAGTCGATATCACGTTCCGGTGGCTGATAGTCCATAGAGTTCCCTGGGTACTTCGATTCGGCTGTTATGGATTCGGCTCTTATTGATTCGCCTTCAGCACGGACGCATGGACTTGCATGAGGCTATCACCCCCGGCCAGCATCGAATCCCTGTGCGCATTCAAACGAGGCAAGATTCGTGCGTAGTAGAAACGCGCGAGATCGATTTTGCCAGCCAAATAATCGGCGTCGCCGCCATCGCGAATCCCGTCACTCGCGCAGACAGCCATGCGCGCCCACAACCACGCCAGCATGGCGTACCCGCTGTAAAACAGATAATCGACGGCGGCCGCCCCAACTTCATCGGGATTCTGCATGGCTTTGCCGCCAATCTGCATACTGATCGACGGCCATTCTTCGACGATGCTTCTCAGCCGCGCCGCCATCTCGGGAAACTCTGACTCGCTGCGGGCTGCCACTTGAACCAGCTCCGGCAACAATCGATTCAGCCCTTTGCCTTGTGTCATCAGCACTTTTCGCGCCAAAAGATCCAGACCCTGAATCTGCGTGGTGCCTTCATAGATCAGCGTGATCCGGCTGTCCCGGACCAGTTGTTCGACCCCGGACTCTCGAATGAACCCGGCACCGCCGAAAATCTGCACCGCATCATTCACCGAAGCGAAGCCGCCTTCCGTCAGGAAGCCCTTGACCACCGGCGTCAGAAAATCCAACAAATCCTGAGCTCTCTGGATGGATTCCGGATCTTTCGACAGCAGCAAGATGTCGACGCATTGACTGGCGAAGTAGGCGAGCGCCCGCCCTCCTTCGATAAAGGCGCGCTGCGAGAGCAGCATGCGTCGTACATCCGGATGTACAACGATCGGATCTGCTGGCTTGTCAGGCGCCTTGGGGCCTGACAACGAGCGCATCTGCAATCGTTCGTGGGCGTAGGCACTCGATAGCTCAAAACCAGCCTGTGCCAGGCTCACGCCTTGCAGACCGACACCGATCCGCGCGCTGTTCATCATGGTGAACATGTACTTCATGCCGTGCTGCTCGGCGCCGACGAGATAACCCCGCGCAGCTTCAAAATTGAGCACACAGGTGGCATTACCGTGAATACCCATCTTGTTCTCGATGGCACTGCAGACGACCTTGTTGCGGGTCCCGTCGAGGTCGACCTTCGGTACCGCGAACATGGATATTCCGCGCGTGCCGGCCGGCGAGCCTTCAGTGCGCGCCAGTACGAGGTGAATGATGTTGTCCGACAGGTCATGTTCGCCTGCGGAAATAAAGATCTTCGTACCGGTGATGGACCAGGTGCCGTCCGTGCGCGCAACAGCCTTGGTTCGGGCAAGTCCAACATCGGAACCTGCCTGTGGCTCGGTCAGACACATGGTGCCGGTCCACTCGCCGGTCAGAAGCTTCGGCAGGAACATGCTTTTCTGTTCATCGGAGCCGTGTGTCATCAAGGCATGCACGCAGCCCCTCGACAGTCCCGGATACATGGAAAAGGCCATGTTGGCGGTACACATCAGCTCTTCGAGCATGAGTCCAAAGGTTGCTGGCAGGGCCTGACCGCCGTACTCAACCGGGCCGAGCAATCCCGCCCACCCGCCGTCGATGAAACCGCGATAGGCTTCCCGAAATCCGGGCGGCGTGGTCACTACGCCATCCTTGAGCCGACACCCCACTTCATCGCCAATTCGATTGCACGGGCGAATGACCCCTTCCGTATACCGATGGGCTTCATCGAGAAGGCTGTTGATAAAGGTCCGATCCAGCGAATCGTCACCAGTGAGCTGTCGATAGAGGCTGGCTGCGTCGAATACGTCGTGGATGACAAATTGCATGTCCTTGAGTGAAGCCATCACTGAGTCTCCGTGGCTGTCCTGAGGTCGAGATCGAGCTTGATCCCGGGAGATTGTCGCGAGACTTCACCTCCGCTGGAATCGGGATCATCACAGATACGCAGGGAGGACCGCTACTTTCGGTGAGGCAGAAACAAGAATGGTGATCGACCGCTCAATCGGAGGTCTGCACGCGCTGGACAAGCGGACCTCGTCCAACCCAGCGGAAACCGCAGCCGCTCAACATCAGGATCGCTGAGCTGAAGGTCACGACCAGCTCAGGCATTGGCCCTGGGGCCTCCCTCGATCAGCCTCGCGTATCGAGCAGCATCCCGAGAACGGCATCCGCGGTCTGGACAACTTTGGCCGAGGCTTGCACCTGACGCTCATAGACACGCATGGAAACGAGCGCCTCGGCAGTATCTTTGATCTCGTAAGCTGGCGCGGGCTGGCTCTTCGGTTGATCGGCGTGATTTCGGCCGCCCATCTGCGCGATGTCTTCGGCCGACTGACTCACGCCTTGCAGCCCACGTTGTATACCGATCACGCCGGAACTCATCATCGGGTTCACTGCCATCTCTCACCTCAACTCGCCTCGAACAGGCTTGTTTGCCAATGTGGACAGGTTGGCGTCCTTTCCTTGCGATGCGGTGATCACAACAAGACCACCGGACCATCCATTGCCGATGCCTACCAATGTAGGCACCTTCATACACGAGCGCACAGAGATATCCGACTCAAATGCGCGTTTTGTGCACCTGCACACACCGAGGATGAGAAGCAGTATTGGCTTTCCACCGGAGCAGCCGATGTCTCTCTTCCCTAACTACTGCCTGCTCTGTGAAGTTCGATTCGACGGTGTCCGAGATCTGTGCGATCACTGCCATGCTGCGCTGCCGTGGAACGACAACGCCTGTCCGCGCTGCGGGCAACCGCTGCTTGGCGCCGGTTGCACCTCTTGTCGACGACTACCTGTGTCATGCGAGCACACGGTAGCTCCGCTACGCTACGAGGACGCGATCGCAACCTGGGTACAGGCGCTGAAATTTCGCAACGGTTTCCGCGAGGGCCAGGTCCTTGGCGAACTGCTTGCCAGCGCCGTCGAGAGCTCTCTCATCAATCGCCGACGCCAGGATTGCATCGTTCCCATGCCCCTTGCCACTCGCCGACTCCTGTGGCGCGGTCACAATCAGGCTGCCTTCATCGCCAACAACATCAGCAAGCGGGTGCGTATTCCAGTCAAGCATCGACTGCTTGCGCGAACGCGGGCCACCTTGAAACAGGCTGACCTGCCTAGATCTGCGCGTCGTGCGAATGTGGTCCGGGCGTTTGCGGCGCGCGATGTGACGGGATTGTATATCGCGCTGGTTGACGACGTGCTGACCACAGGTGCAACCATGCAATCGGCCACACGGGTGTTGCTCGCCAATGGTGCCGACGCTGTCGATTGGTGGGTGGCTGCTCGAACGCCTTGATTCGACAATGATCGGGAAAGTTGAAGACGCAGAACCCATCGAGGG
>CAMDVY010000273.1 GCA_945878745.1 Klebsiella pneumoniae
AGGATGGTCTGATTAATCAGACCATCCTTAACGAATCACTGCACTGACCCGTTCGGGTCGAATTCGCAGGATCACCCGTTTTTCCCTGGCGATCCAGCCCGCCAGATCAGGCGGCTGTTGGTAGCCGGTACCCTGAATCGCATCGAAAACCGCCTTGGTCGCGGGCACCAGGTTGTCCCTCTGAATCGTTGCCACGCCTTCGATGGCGACAAAGTTGAAAGGCTCCGCATTGGTGATGATGCAAAGGTTCACTCGCGGGTCTCCGGCGATGCTTTTGACTTTGAACCTGTCGCCAGGAGTACTGACCACCAGCTCATCACCCTCGCGGGCATAGGCAATCACAGAGCTGACGGGACCACCGCGTTTGCGCAGGGTTGTCAGAATCGCCCACCGATGGGCGGATACGAACGCATCCCAGACCGGGTTTTCGGAAATCACACGAACTCCTTTCAGGCTGGATTTATCAGCCCTTTACTTGGTTACTGAAGAGTCAAACAGATCATTCAGACTTTACCTGCAACCGCCCCATTCGCGACAAGGTCTGATATCTCGTCATCGCGCCAACCGAATTCCCGGAGCACGTCTCCCGTGTCCGCACCGATGTCCGATGCACGTTTGGGGGGCTTCTTGGCCTCATCACCAACAAAAATCGGGCTGTTGATCGTATAGCGATAGTCTTCGCCGGGATCACCGGTTGGAATCACATAGTCGTTGGCCACCACCTGCGGGTCGTGAATGACCTGTCCCATGGGCGTCGCCTTGCCATAGGTCACATCGGCCGCATCCAGCCGACGACAGACTTCCTCAACAGTGAATCCACCAATGGCGTCCTGCAGCAGTGCAATCAGCTCCATCCGGTTTCGCATCGCCGAGCGCAAATCGAGAAACCGTGGATCGGTCCGCAGTTCCTCACGATCCAGCGCAGCGCAGATCTTTGGCCATTCCTTGCCGGGATTGATGGCGGCAAGGACAATGAAATAACCGTCGGACGATTGATACACGCCGGTGAACGGATTGTGCCAGCCTTTTTCCTGCTTGTGACGACCCAGATCATTGCCTGCAATCACGCCCTGCAACGCCATGCCGTTGGCCCAGATGCCATTGGCCAACAAGGAAGTCGACACATAACCGCCCTTGCCCGTCACCGCACGCCGATATAACCCGGTCATGATCGCACCGTACAGAGCCACTGCTGTGGAGTGATCGCCCATCCCGGGGGAAGCGTTCTGCGGTGGCCCGCCCTGAGCGCGAATGAACTCCATCAGTCCACTGCGGCCCCACCACGCGGTCACATCAAAGGCGCGGCGGCCCACTTCCGGTCCGCGGGTGCCATAACCGGTGATGTGGGCAAAAATCAGGCGCGGGTTGATTTCCCGCAGGCGTTCAAATTCGAGTTCATACTTTTCCAGCGCCGGTTGAAGAAAGTTGGTGGTCAGCACGTCGGCTTTTTCGATCAACCGATGCATCACTCGCCGACCATCGGCCAGTCCCAGGTCGAGGCAGAGGCTGCGCTTGTTTCGCGACGTCAGTTGCCAGTGGTAAGGGACCGGGTACGGGCCAACCAGGGTTCGGTAGCCATCACCTCCTGGCGGCTCGATCTTGATCACCCTGGCACCGAAGTCGGCCATGATGGTCGCCGCCCCCGGACCCGCCAGAAAAGTTGCCGCGTCGATTACCGTAATGTCTTCCAGCAGATAGGTCATGGCCGCAGCCCCGGTAGTTGGAATGGCTGCCAGTGGCTACCGGCAGCGATGAGAACTTACTGACTCCGGCAAACCGGCACAACACCTGCGGTCGGCAATCCGGGATAAAGAACTGCATTCGAGGACCCGCTGGGGCCAATTTGCGGCCATTACCGTCTATCGTCGCACGCACGGTCCTCTGATACTCTAGGCCTGATAACACCAACTGGAGCGAGCGATGGCTTTGGCGGATTTGGCGAAGGTGCTGAAAATTTTTGGTGGTTCCGAACCCACCCCTGAAGAACGAGCTGACCTGGCCAAGGAGGTTATGCTCATGGTGCTCTCGCGTGCCACGGCGGCAGATACCAATATCAAGCAGATCGAAGTCGACACTGTGCGTCGGGTGCTCAAGACCTATACCAACACAGAATTTGCCAGCTCCGATATTCGGGTTGCGGCAAGCACCGCACTCTACGAAAAAGCCCCACTGGATCGGTATGTCTCATCGGCCGCTCGCAAGCTGGATACAAAAGCACGGCTCGACATCGCCCATGCCCTGAAAGAAGTCGTGCACTCCGATTCCCGCGTGAGTGACCACGAAATCAGCTTCTTCAACAACATCGTGAACGCACTCGACCTGACGCCTGCCCAATTGATGGGTATCGAGTAGGCAGGCAGTCCTCATGCAGGCGTTGGCCGGTCTTCGAATCCTGGACTTTACGCAGGTGCTGGCTGGCCCGTTTGCAACCCAGCAACTGGCGGGCCTCGGTGCGCACGTCATCAAGATCGAGACTATCGGTACCGGTGACATGACTCGCGGTGGACTGCTGCGGGATGAACACGGACCAACAGCACCTTCTTTCACAACCTGCAATATCGGCAAACACAGTATCGCCATCGATCTGAAAGATGCGCGCGGCGCAGAGATCATCAAGCGACTGGTTCCCGACTGCGATGTCCTGGTGGAGAACTTCAAGCCAGGTGTCATGACCCGGTTGGGCTTTGGCTATGACGTCGTGCGCGCACTCAGACCCGACATCATCTATTGCTCCATCTCGGGTTACGGTCAGACCGGTCCGGCTGCAGAGCAACCGGCTTTTGACGGTGCCATTCAAGCCGCATCCGGCATGATGAGCATTACCGGACATGCTGAAACAGGGCCGGTCCGCACAGGCTTTTTTACTGTCGACATGTCAACGGCACTGAACGCTGCATTCGCCATCAGCGCCGCATTGTTGCGGCGAGAACGTACCGGCGAAGGACAGCGTCTGGATGTATCGATGCTGGACACGGCGATGATGATGATCGCGCCGCAGATGTCTGCCTATCTGGCAAACGGCATCCTGCCCGACCTGCTCGGCAATCGATCGCCCACTCGTCAACCCACCGCCAACGTGTTTACCACCGCCGATGGTTACATTCAGATTGCGGCCCTCAGTGAACGACATGTACAAGGTCTGTTCGACCTGCTGGGCTTGTCAGAATTTTCCAAGCGATTCCCGGATAGCAGATCACGCATCGCCAACAACCCGCACATCACCGATGCACTGAATGCTGCGTTGTCGCAACGCACTACAACGCAGTGGCAGGCGGCTTTGATCAAGGCCGGCATTCCCGTTGCGCAGGTTCGAAGCCTCGACGCTGTTGCCGGCGACGAACAGCTCGCCACCCGTCTGTCGATTCAGGCAGTCCCTGTTATCAATGGTGCTTCGTCAACCGTGAAAACAGTGGTGGCGAGCCACACCGCGTCAAGCGACGCCCCAACCGTGCAAGGTGCTGCGCCGTCCTTGGGCGAACACACCGATGGGATCATGCAACTGGCTGGTTATTCCGCCGCACAAATCACCGATCTGCGAACCGCCGGTGTCATTGGCTGATCAAGTAGGAGCGATCTCCTGACCGCGAATCACCGCCCTGTAGGAGCGATTTCCTGATCGCGATTGTTGGAAAAATCGAAGATCGCGATCAGGAGATCGCGCCTACACTAGTCCCGCTAACAAATCGGTCAACGCAAATTGTGGGATCAATCGTGAGTTGCGAGATCACTGCATCCGCGACCAGTTGGCCCACCGCCGGAGAGGTCTGAACACCAAAACCGCCCAATCCGCCAAACCAGAAAAATCCCTCGGCTCTTGAGTCAAAGCCAACTACTGGCCGTCGATCCGGAACAAACGTTCGCAGCCCCGCCCAGCGATGCAGGAGTCGGTCAACGCCCATCGTCGTCAGACGATTGAAGTTCTCGATGACTCGCGCCACGTCCAGTTCTTCCGGCTGGGCATCACAGGCCTCACTCGGCGTTTCATCCTCTGGACATAACATCAAACCATTCCCTTCTGGTTTGAAATAGAGGTCGTCTCGGAGCGTGTGAGTTACGGGCCACGACGAGGACGCAGCATCCGCGGGAATCAGGACGGCAGTTCGGCGCAGCGGCTGCAACGGAATGTCGCCAAGACCAGCCAGCCGGCCAATCGACGACGCCCATGCGCCCCCAGCGTTGATGACCACCTCCGCAGTACAACGTGTTCCGGCATCAAACTGCCATCGTCCGCGGATTCGGGTCAGTGCACGAACTTGCGCATTGCACCGGATTTCACCTCCGGACTCGAGCAAAGTCCGGCGATAGCCCATGAGCAGCGCATGCACATCGATCGAGTACCAGTCCGGGTCAAAGCAGGCAGCGACCACCTGTTCTGCCCGCAGTACTGGCACCATGGATCGTGCGTCGGCTGGACTGATTGCACAAAGTCGCGGACACAACGGCTGCCAACGTCGCAGAAACTGCACCATCCTTTGTTCGTCGCCCGGTTCAGCGATGGTCAGCCCACCACGCGCCTTGAGTAACGGAACATCGGTGAACTGCGCAGAGGGTGAAAAGAAAAACTCACGACCGGCCTGAGTGAGCGCACTGACTACCGGATTTTCGTAACCCTCGATGTACAGCGCCGCTGAACGACCGCTGCTGTGATAAGCAGGTTGAGATTCGCGCTCCAGCACCAACACACTTTTTTGACTGGACAGAAAGGAAGCTGCGGCCAACCCTGCCACGCCTCCACCGATGATGATGACGTCGAAATCAGTTCGCTGCGCGCACACCAAGCGCCTCCTGGGAAAACGCACGCCCTCCCTTGACCGTCAGCACGACGTCATCCAGCGCCGCGATATCCCCCAGCGGATCACCATCGATGACTATCAGGTCCGCACCTTTGCCCGGTTCGATGCTGCCAAGATCATTCTCGACATGAGC
>CAMDVY010000274.1 GCA_945878745.1 Klebsiella pneumoniae
GATCTGTTCAATGCACCGGCCAGCCATTCATGATCACCCGTCGGCGTACCCTTCAATCCGTGCTGGTTTCATTGCCAGCATTCACTTTTTCGATCTCGCACTCACAAGCTTCCAGCAATGGGCTATTCCAGCACGGTGTCGCCAGTGGTGATCCCGGTTCTGACAGCGTCGTTCTGTGGACGCGCGTAACCACGGTTCACCCACAGGCAAAAGTGATGTGGGAGGTCGCGACCAACAGCGATTTCCGAAGCACTCTGTCCAGTGGATCAATCACCACCTCTGCAGAGCGGGACTACACGGTCAAGGCCCTGGTCTCAGGCCTTCCCTCTGGAATACCACTCTTCTATCGCTTTCGTTACGACGGCGCGACCTCGCAGATCGGTCGAACACGAACACTGCCCACGGGCCCGCTTGATCGACTGGGCATCGCCCTCGTCTCGTGCTCAAACCATGCCTTCGGCTATTTCAATGCCTACGACGCAATCGCCCGAGACACCGCGATCGATTTCGTTCTCCATGCTGGTGACTACCTGTATGAACACGGCGCTGGCGAGTGGGGCAGTGAGTCAGCCAATCGATTGCAACGACAACACCAACCCGCACACGAGATCATCACGCTGGCGGACTATCGCTTGCGGCATGCGCAGTACAAGCGTGACTTTGCAGCTCAGGCGATGCATGCCGCTCACCCGTTCATCGCCCTGTGGGATGACCACGAGAGCACCAACAATCCCTGGACAGCCGGTGCCCAGAATCACCAACCGGCTACCGAAGGGGACTGGGCAACACGACGCGATGCTGCGATTCGTGCCTACTACGAATGGATGCCAGTACGCGACCCTGCACCCGGCGCCGATCCGAAGGCGTTCTGGCGGGTTTATCAATTCGGCACTCTGGCAACCCTGATAACGCTGGAGACGCGGCATACCGCGCGCAGCCAACAGGTTGACTACGCCGACTACCAGTCGATCATCCGGGACAGTGGATCACGCAATCGGTTCATGTCCGAAGTGGTAGGTGCTCCCCGCCGGTCCATGCTGTCCCCGGAGATGGAACAGGTCGTGACAAAAGCACTTTCCAGTTCCATCGCCGCCGGCGAGCCATGGCGATTGATTGGCAACGCCGTACCCATGGCACGTATGTTGGTGCCAGATCTGGAAGCAGCGGGTGTCCTGACCTCCACGGCAGCCCCTGAGACCGCCAAGGAATTACTCTGGAAAGGCCGCTGGCAACTCCCCTTCTACACCGATACCTGGGATGGCTATCCCTGGGCGCGACAACGGTTCTACCAGCAATGTCGAGAAGCCGGCGCTCAGGATCTGCTGGTATTGACGGGTGACAGCCACAGTTTCTGGGCAAATCGACTGGCCAGCGATGATGGCCAACCGATGGGCGTCGAAATTGGCACGGCCGGCGTTACCTCACCCGGTGATTTCATGGACAGCGGATTCGACAAGTCGACTGCTGCACGCCTGGATCAGGCCTTTGCAGACCTGCTCGACGAGGTACTTTGGACTGACAATCTGCATCAGGGGTACGCTCGGGTGGTCCTGCATCCCAGCCAGGCCGTAGCCGATTTTGTTTCGGTGAGTACGATCGAACAGACGACTTACACCTCGGCGGTCCTGAAGACTTTCAAAATCGGACGGCGCGGCGAGTCAATTGACTATCTTGGTTGACTCAGTAGAGATTGAACCGGTAGATCGGCCGTCTGTCCGTGCATCGGTTTCCGCCAACTCCGCACCTTCCATGTTCAAGCCCAGATAAGTGTTCAGGAATTCGCCCATAGCCGCATAAAACGCACGTCGTTGCGTACCACTGCTGAGGAAGTGATCACCACCAGGCTGTTCTATGTACTTGAATGGCTTGTCGGCCAGCCTCAGCTGATCCGCCATGTCTCGCGAGTGTGCCACATCCACTACAGTGTCCCGGTCTCCATGAACCAGCAGGACCGGAACCGAAAACGCTGCTGCATGCCGAAACGGCGAATTGGCTTGCAGATCTTCGCCGCTCTGAATGCGATCCCTGTTTCGGTTGACCAGATCGAAGTCCTGGATGCGCCTGACGAGCCGGTCCAAATCGGAAATGCCGGCCAGACTGACAGCGCAGCGCAGCGCAGCGCACACGATCGGCATACTTGTAAGCTGATACCAGCGCGGTGAAACCGCCATAGCTGGCGCCCACGACACAGATTCGATCCGGATCGGCGATGCCTTCATTGACCATCCAGTCGATACCATCAACCAGATCTTCCTGCATGCGCTTGCCCCATTGTCGATAGCCGGCCTGCATGAACAGCTCACCATAGCCGACCGAGCCCCTGAAGTTCGGCTTCAACACGGCGATGCCGAGATCATTCAGATACTGCACCCAGGGATCGAATCGAGCAGAGTCACGATCATAAGGGCCACCATGTGGCAGCACGACAGTCGGCAGTCGTTGCCCGGGCGCGTGTTTCGGAACGGCCAGATAACCAGGGATCTTTGATCCATCACGACTCGGATACTCGACCGGAACGATATCGACGACAGCGTCATCAGTTAAGTGTGGATAGTCACGACCAATCTCGATCACCTTGCCTGCTGCGCGATTTACCAGGAAATAACCGGGCGAAATTCCTCCGTATGCATGGAACAGAAAGAGCGTGTAGTCATCATCAACACTGATCAGCTGGTGGTGTTTGCCCGGCACATGGCGCTCGAGACTCTTGAACAGCGCAGCCAACTCCTGATCAAACCAGACCGTGTGTGGATGATGTCGCATGTATCGAACACCCACGGGTTCACCCGTCTCCGGATGCTGAACGAGGCTGCCGAAGACATCAAAATCCGGATCGGTGTGAATGGTGCCAAGCACTTTGCCATCGCTGTACCGTACGCGATAGATGCCATGTCGGTCGCGGCCATCGGTCATATTCATGAAGATCTGCTGACCATCGAGACTGAAGCCCAACGGAACCGGAGGAATTTCACTGCTGAAAGCGGCGCCCGTGTACGCGGTCGGCATCGCCTTCATCCGGAACACGACAGGGGTGGCCTGGTCTCGAAACCCGACCCCAAGACGCACATCGCCCTCGAAGTCGGCATACCACTGACGAATCTGCGATCTTGATCGACGCACCCGAACCAGCGAATTGTCATGGATGTTCAGCCGATACACGGATGGGCGATTGGGGTTCTGACGATTGAGCTGAACAAGAATGTGGGCTGGATCTTCAGGCAACCAGGAGATCACCCGATCCTGGATCTGGGGGTTGAATGACGGTGCTCGCCCGACCATGTTGCGAGGCTTCGGAATGAGTGGCAGCAGATCACTGCCATCCAGGTCCACGGCAAACATCCGCGTGGCTGTGACGATACCCACCCGGGGCATCGGGTTGTAGGTTCTGGTGGAACAGACTATTCGTTCATTGTTCGCCCAACGACACCAGTTAAGGAGTCCTTGTTCAGCTGTGGGCGACAGAATCAGCCGACGTTTGCCTGTACCGATGTTTTCGACAGCAAGGTCGTAGGCCTCACCATTGCTCTGCAACAACAGCAGGTGGTTACCATCCGGGGACAGGCTCGCATCATCAAGCGTCGGCAGCGTGCCAAGGCCGGAAGCGAAAACGCTCTGCATCCAAAGACAGAGGATGAACAACGAAGATCGCGACATGTCCTGACCCCAGAGATCTGCCTGCACCAAAGTAAACGCCGCGTGACACCGAACGAGTCGACATCTCGACAAGCCCGCTTCGGCTAGGCTTAATGACGATTCCTTACAGCCCAGGAACCACTCGAACGCCATGGCCGACGCCACTCATCATCGCCTGATCGTACTGGGCTCAGGCCCTGCTGGATACACCGCCGCGTTATATGCCGCCCGTGCCAACCTTCGCCCGGTGCTGATTACCGGGGTCGAAGTCGGCGGTCAACTCACCACCACAACCGAAGTGGAAAACTGGCCAGGCGGTCACGCCCATCTGCAGGGCCCTGAATTGATGCAGCAGATGGCAGAGCATGTTGCCCGATTTGATGCGACGATCCTGAACGACCACATACACACCACCCAGCTCTCGAAAGACCCGCGCGCGACTCCGCATCGACTGGACGGAGACCAGGGTACTTACACCTGCGACGCACTCATCATCGCGACGGGTGCTTCTGCACGTTATCTGGGGCTGCCTTCGGAAGAGGCCTTCAAAGGCAAAGGTGTCAGCGCCTGTGCAACCTGCGACGGGTTCTTCTATCGCAAGCAGGAAGTCGCGGTGGTCGGTGGCGGGAACACTGCGGTGGAAGAAGCGCTGTATCTGTCGAACATCGCCAGCAAGGTCTGGTTCGTTCATCGGCGAGACACCCTGCGATCCGAAAAGATCCTGCAGGACCGCCTCTTCGCCCGAGACAATGTCGAATTTGTCTGGAATCACCAACTTGATGAAGTGCTGGGAACCAAACTTGGCGTCAACGGTATGCGTGTGCGTGCAAACTCGGGCGGAACGCGCGAGATCCCGTTGAGCGGTGTGTTTATCGCCATCGGTCACACGCCGAATACCGGAATTTTCACCGACCAACTCGAAATGGCCAACGGCTACCTGAAGGTGCGCAGTGGCATCGAAGGCAACGCCACAGCAACCAATCTACCGGGCGTCTTTGCAGCGGGTGACGTTGCCGATCATGTTTATCGACAGGCGATCACATCAGCTGGATTTGGCTGCATGGCGGCACTGGATGCAGAAAAGTATCTGGACTCGCTGGATTGATTCATCCTTAAAAGGGCACACCCACGGCTTCACACAGGAAGCGCATGAACGGCGTCGCCGTCCGGAATCGGGTGGCGACGAGATCAACAAAATTCATTTCATGGATATCAGCCGCGGACAGTTCGCTGATGGCAATGAAGTCCTTGCGCTTGATGTCTTCGATGCC
>CAMDVY010000275.1 GCA_945878745.1 Klebsiella pneumoniae
GGCCAAGTCTGAAGCTCCCCTTTACGTGGCCGTTTGGGCATCTCACTTTGGCCAGCAACTACAGTTTTACCCAGTACAACCTGAAGCAGGATCGCCGGCTTGGTGGTGTGCGGGTCGACGATCTGTCACCCGATCGAAGTCTGGCTACCGGATCGATTGACGGCGGACTGGTTTTCGAACGTGACCTTGTGTTTCGTGGCAGCGAGTTGACTCAAACGCTGGAGCCGCGCGTCTTCTATCTCTATCGAGGTTATGAGAATCAGGATCAGTTGCCGCTGTTCGACACGGGTGAGCTTACTTTTACCTATAGCCAGCTCTTCAGGGAAGATCGGTTTGCCGGTCTTGATCGTCTCAACGATGCGAATCAGGTTTCAGCAGGAGTAACGTCCCGATTTCTCGATCGAAAGACCGGCACCGAGCATCTGCGTATGAGTATCGGGCAGATCAAGTACCTGCGTAACCGACGTGTCAGTCTCTATGGCTTGCCGTCCCCCGACCTGAAGCAAACCACGTCTGCCGTGGCGAGCGAACTGGAAGCACGCTTCGCCAAGTACTGGTGGGTGGGTGGCGGTGTGGTATGGGATCCCAATGACAATCAGTTCGATGAAAGTTCGGCGTTCATTCAGTATCGCCGGGATAACTCCAGAATTCTCAACGTCGGTTATCGACAGCGAGTGCTCGAAAATATTCAACAGACGGATCTGTCGATGTATTGGCCAGTTACGCGCCACTACTCATTGATGGGCCGGTGGAACTACGATCTCAAGAGTGATCGCACCATTGAGGCGTTTGCGGGAATCGAGTACAACGATTGCTGCTGGCAAGTGCGCGTGATGGCGCGTCGATTCCTCGACAGCCCTAGTGGCTTTGATTTTGGCAATATCAAGGCAGATAAAGGGATCTTCATACAATTCGTGTTCAAGGGTTTGGCCGGCATCGGCGGCAAGACCGAGTCGGTATTGACGAAAGGAATTCGCGGTTATTACACGGAAGATAAGCCCGGGTATGCAAACTGGTAATTTTGTGAATTAAGATGTTGGCGTTTCTTCGATTACACATGTCTCTGGTAACGATGGCGTTATTGCTGACGGCAGCTTCGGCGCAGGCGAGTTACAAGGAGATCGACGGCATCGTGGCGATTGTCGACGACGATGTGGTTCTCGCGTCGGAGTTGATCGAACGGGTCGATACCATTCGCAAGCAGTTGGTTGCCAACAAGACGGCGGCACCGGCAGATAGTGTGCTGGTCAACCAGGTTCTCGAACGTCTCATCATCGAGAACCTGCAGCTTCAGCAAGCCATAAGACGCGGCGTCGAAATCGATGATGAAACACTGACTCGCGCGGTTGCCCAGTTTGCGGAAGGCAACAAGATGTCCATCGAGCAGTTTCAGGCTGCGTTGATCAGGGATGGCATGAGTTATCCGGCGTTCCGCGAGGATATCCGCAAAGAAATGCTCATCAGCCGCTTGCAGCGTGGTGTGGTCAATCGACGCATTTCGGTTTCTGATCAGGAAATCAAGGATCTGCTGAGTTCACCCTTTTTCAAGGAAATGTTGTCCGACGAATTTCGGGTAGGGCATATCCTTCTGACCATCAAGCAGGACGCCAAGGAAGAGGTGCTGCAAGCCGCGCTGAAAAAAGCCGATGAATTGGTCAACACACTTCGTGGCGGAGAGGATTTTGGTCAGGTCGCCATTGCCAACTCGTCGTCGTCGACGGCGCTGGAAGGTGGGGATCTTGGATGGCGTCGGGCTGGCGAACTGCCCAGCCTCTTTGCCGAACAGGTGCTTGCGCTGAAGGCTGGCGAGGTGGCTGACCCCATCGTCGCACCCGGGGCCATTCACATCATCAAGCTGCTGGAGCAAAGAGGCGCAGGAACGCAGCAGGTCGATCAGGCCAAGCTGCGCCACATTCTCCTCAGACCGTCCGAAATTCGGACCGACGAGCAGACTGAGGCACAGGCGTGGAAGATCTATGAGGAGCTTCTCAATAACGGCGACTTCGATGCGCTTGCGGCCGCGAACTCGCAGGATCCAGGGACGGCGCTGATCGGCGGAGATCTTGGCTGGACCGATGGCGAGGAGTTTGTTCCGGAGTTTCGCGAGATCGTCGCGGCAACGCCGACCGGAAAGTTCAGCAAGCCTTTCAAGACACAATACGGTTGGCACGTCCTTCAGGTTCAAGAGCGTCGCCGTCAGGACCAGAGCCAGGAAGCGCGAGAGGATATGGCCATGCGAGTGCTTCATCAGCGCCGTTACAACGAGGAGCTGGAAGCCTGGCTGAAGGAAATACGTGACGAAGCCTTCGTCGAAACTCGACTCTAAAGCCGCGCCTCTAGTCATCACGGTAGGCGAACCTGCGGGGATCGGACCGGACCTGATACTGCAGTTGGCAACGGAAGCACGCGAACACCCATGGGTTGTGATTGGTGATTCCGACATGCTTGCAGACCGGGCGCGTCGACTGGGATTGAAGGTTCGACTCGATATCAGCGCCGGGCCAGTGTCGACTGAGGCCGGCGTGCTGTCCCTCATCCACGTGCCCCTGGCGGTGCCAGTACAACCAGGTCGTCTGGAGCCGGGAAACGCGCAAGCAATCCTGCAAACACTGGACGTTGCCATCGACGGATGCCGGAGTGGCAGGTTCAGCGCCATGGTCACAGGGCCACTGCAGAAGTCGGTGATCAACGATGCAGGCATCCCTTTCAGCGGGCATACGGAATATCTCCAGCAAAGATGTGTTGTGCCCGATGTGGTCATGCTCCTGGTCGCAGGCACGCTGCGGGTTGCGCTCGTTACTACTCACCTGCCGCTGCGTGATGTTGCCGATGCCATAAGACCCGATCTGCTGGAGCGACGGATTCGAATCCTATGGACGTCATTGAAAAGCCGCTTTGGTATAGAAAATCCGAGAATATTGGTTGCCGGGCTAAATCCACATGCGGGGGAAAGTGGGCATCTCGGTCGCGAAGAAATCGAAGTCATTTCTCCGGTTCTGGAACGCCTGCGGGCCGAAGGAATGGACCTGAAAGGACCGTTGCCGGCCGATACCCTGTTTGTTCCGCGTTTTCTTGCGCAATGTGATGCGGTACTGGCGATGTATCACGATCAAGGGCTTCCCGTCCTCAAACATGCCGGATTTGGCGAGGCGGTGAATGTGACGCTGGGCCTCCCCTTCGTCCGCACGTCTGTAGATCATGGAACGGCGCTGGATCTGGCTGCAACGGGAACCGCCGATACCGGCAGTATGGTCGCAGCCCTTACTCTGGCCTCGGAACTTGCTCGTCGAGTAGACGCTCGTTGAGGGCACGCAAGCGTTTCGGACAGCACTTCCTCGTTGATCAACATGTGGTGGCTGACATCGTCGCCGCCGTTGCTCCCCGTCAGGAAGATCATGTGCTTGAAATTGGTGCCGGGACTGGCGCATTGACATCGGCGCTCTACGGTCTTTCGCAGCAGTTGACGCTGATCGAAATAGATCGAGACCTGATTCCAAGGCTAAGACAGCGTTTTCCCTCGGCGCAGGTCATCAGCGCAGATGTTCTGGATTTACCCCTTGCGTCCGTTGCAACGGTGCCGATGCGTATCGTCGGGAATCTGCCTTACAACATCTCGACTCCGTTGCTCGTCAAATTGCTCGGTGAAACAGGGTTGATCGTCGATATGCACTTCATGTTGCAGAAAGAAGTCGCCGAGCGGTTATCGGCCGGTCCAGGGAAAAAAGACTGGGGTCGCCTGAGCGTTCTGATGCAGCACATGTGCGAGGTGGAGCTGTTGTTTGATGTCGGACCGGACAGCTTTGATCCTCCGCCTGCTGTGTGGTCGTCGGTCGTTCGCCTGCGTCCGAGACATCGGAACGAGCAGCACTCGGTCGATGAAAAGTGTTTCGACAAAGTCCTGCGCGCCGTGTTTTCCCAGCGCCGTAAGCAGCTTGGCAATAACCTTAAACCACTTGCGCCTGCGTCCGTTTGGGCAATGGTACAACCACCGATCGACCTCAGGGATCGAGCCGAGTCGGTTACGCTGGAGCAATTCATCGCCATGGCCAATACTCTCGCCCTGTATGAGGAGAACTTGAAGTGACTGGCATAGAAGTTTCGGTGGCGACGCAATTCGTGGATTTGGAGTCTGACCTCGTGAATCATCGATTTTTCTTCGCCTATACCATCACGATCACCAATCGAGGAGCTGGTGCTGCGCAGCTTCTGAATCGACACTGGGTCATTACCAACGGAGAGGGTGAGGTGCGCGAAGTGAAGGGCCCTGGTGTGGTGGGAGAACAACCGCGTATCACGCCGACGCGACAGTATAGTTATACCAGCGCCTGTGTACTGGAAACTCCGGTTGGCAGCATGCAGGGTGCCTACGAGTTCCAGACGGACGCGGGACAGCGCTTTCTGGTTCCCATTCCCATGTTCACGCTGAGCGTTCCGAACGCGGTGCATTGAGGTGAACACCTGGGCAGTTGGTGACGTTCAAGGTTGTCATCTGGAACTGGCTGAATTGCTCGAAGGCCTCGCGCTGACGGCTGAAGATCGATTGTGGTTCGTCGGAGATCTTGTCAATCGAGGTCCTGAGTCGCTGGCGACGCTGCGGCTCGTGAAATCGTTGGGAAAACAGGCCGTTGTTGTACTGGGAAATCATGATCTGCACTGGTTGGCGATCTACTTTGGCGGCCACAAAGCCAAGCGAGTCGACACTTTCGATGAACTCGCCAACGCGCCGGACGTTGAAGAACTTTCACACTGGTTGCGAATGCAACCCCTGGCGCATCGCGATGATGACGTCGGATTCACGCTGGTTCATGCCGGAGTCTATCCGCGCTGGGCGAGTCAGGAATTGTTGCGCTATGCAGCAGAAGTCCAATCGGTGTTGAGAGGGTCAGGGTATGTCGATTATCT
>CAMDVY010000276.1 GCA_945878745.1 Klebsiella pneumoniae
GAGCGCACGCGGGCTGACATTCGTGTCAGCAAGTCAGCCTTGGCGTTGCAACAGCGAATGCTCGATGATCTGACCATCCGCGCGCCTTTCCGCGGAGTCATCGTCGCCAAGGCAGCACAACCCGGCGAGATGATTTCACCGATCTCGGCGGGGGGCGGTTTTACGCGCACGGGTATTGGCACCCTTGTCGACATGGACTCCCTGGAAGTCGAAGTCGACGTCAACGAGGCGTACATCAATCGGGTGCAGGCGGAGCAGCCTGTGACGGTGGTGCTGAATGCCTACCCGCAGCTGCAGATCAAAGGGCGTGTCATCGCCATCATCCCCACTGCGGATCGTAACAAGGCAACGGTACGAGTGCGGATCGGTTTTGTCGAACGTGACGAACGAGTGCTGCCTGATATGGGCGTCAAGGTGAGTTTTCTGGAAGACACCCAGTTGATTTCGGCTGCGGGCGGTGACGGGGCTGTTTTACTGCCTCGTCTGGAAACGGCAAGTCTGCGAGGAGCAGGAGCCAACCGTTTTGTATTCGTGGTAAAGGCGGATAACACACTGGAACAGCGAAGCGTGCGCACTGGCGAGATCGTTGGTTCGCAAACAAGGATTGAGGCGGGAGTGGTTCCGGGCGAGCGCGTCCTGCTCGGCGCTCGTGATGGCAGCGAGGTGGCGTTCACAGCCGGCATGCTGGTCGCACCCTGAATGAAGATGTTTCCTGGACAACACCACAAGGAAGCCCACGTTCGGACAGGAATAGAGAGGAGAGACCGATGAGCGAGAGCCTGGTTCGAGTCGACAAGGTCAGCAAGTCCTATACCCGAGGCAAAGAAAAGATCGAGGTCTTGCGTGAGCTCAGCATGGAGGTTCCGCAGGGTGACTTCCTCGCGTTGATGGGTCCGTCCGGCTCCGGCAAGACCACGTTGCTCAACCTGCTGGGTGGTCTGGATCATCCGACCACCGGTAGCATCACCATTGGTGGTGAGCGCATCGACATGCTTTCTGAGCGAGATCTTGCGCGGTGGCGGGCGGGTCACGTTGGATTTGTGTTCCAGTTCTATAACCTGTTGCCGGTGCTCAGTGCCCAGCGCAACGTCGAATTGCCATTGCTGCTGACGAAGTTGTCCGCTCGCGAACGAGCGGAACATGCCGCTACTGCGCTTGAAGTCGTAGGTCTGCGTGACCGGGCCAGACACAAACCCAACGAACTCTCCGGTGGTCAGCAACAACGGGTGGCCATCGCCAGGGCGCTGGTGTCCGATCCCATGTTGCTGGTCTGCGATGAACCCACAGGCGATCTTGATCGCGCTACCGCCGATGAAATCCTGCATCTGCTACAGCTGCTGAATCGCGAACACGGCAAAACCATCATCATGGTCACCCACGATCCCAAGGCCGCTGATTTTGCGCAGCACGTGGTGCATCTGGACAAGGGTGTGCTGGTGGAGTCACCGACATGAAATATCTTGGATTGCTCTGGGCGGGGTTGTTCAGGCGCCGTACGCGTACCGTGTTGACGCTGGCCTCCATAGCCATCGCCTTTCTGTTGTTCGCCCTGTTGAGGTCGATCATCGATGGCTTTCTCGGCGGTGTGCAACTGGTAGGCGCCGATCGACTGATCGTCTCGCCGAGATATTCCATCGTCGATCCGCTGCCGCTGCGCCATCAACAGCGAATCCAGGCGGTGCCCGGTGTTGTTGATGCCACGATGGCGAACTGGTTTGGTGGCAGGTACCAGGATCCAAGCAACTTCTTTCCCAAGCATCCGGTTGATCCACGCGCGTACTTCAACATGTATTCCGAACTGATCATCGCTCCAGAGCAACTGGAGGCCTTCGCGAATACACGCACTGGTACTGTGGTACCGCGTTCACTGGCAGAAAAGTTCGGCTGGAAGATCGGTGATCGTATTCCGATTGAAGCAGATATCTGGCCCAAGCCCGGTGGTGACCGGTTGTGGGAGTTTGATGTTGTCGGCATCTACGATGGCCCGCCGGATGAAGCACCGCCCGACACCATGCTCATCAATTTTGCCTATTTTGATGAAGCTCGGGAATTTGCCAAAGGTACCGCAGGCTGGTTCATCGTGCGCGTCGCCGATCCCAAAGCCGCCGGGGACGTGGCTCGAAGCATCGATGGGTTGTTCGCCAATTCGGCCAACGAAACAAGAACCTCCACGGAAGCAGAGTTTCAGGCGGCCTTTCTCAAGCAGGTCGGGGATATCGGAATGATCATGAGCGGTATTCTGGGTGCTGTGTTCTTCACGATTCTGCTGCTGACTGGTAACACCATGGCACAGGCCTTTCGTGAGCGCATTCCCGAGGTGGCTGTGCTCAAGACGCTGGGTTTCAGCAATGTAGCGGTGCTCGGTCTGATGCTTGGCGAAGCGGTTCTGCTGTCATTGGTGGCGGCAGTGATCGGCATGGGAATCGCGGTACTCCTGGCGCCAGGTATTGCCAAGGGCATCGGCAACATCCTGCCAAATTTCAGTATTGCCCCGGAGACGCTGTTTGCTGGACTCGGCATTTCGGTGTTGCTGGGTGTGGTTACCGGCATTTTTCCGGCAGTGCAGGGCATGCGACTGACCATCGTCGAAGCCTTGCGGCGAACCTGATCAGAACCAGGAAAGCGTCATGAACGTATTCAGCCAGATTTTCGCGATCACTTTGATGAACCTGCGAACGTTGCCGCAGCGCTGGTCATCTTCGCTGGTCATCGTGGTGGGCGTAGCGGGTGTCGTCGCGGTGTTGGTTGCCTTGTTGTCCATGGCACAGGGCTTTGCGAGTACCTTGCAGAGAACTGGCAAGGCCGATCGGGTCATTGTGTTGAGAGGTGGTTCCAATGGAGAGCTGTCTTCCGGGCTGTCCATCGCCCAGGCCAACATCGTAGCGGGATTCCCCGGCATTGCCCAACTCGACGGACAGGCGCTGCTCAGTCCTGAACTCTATCTGATCGCCGATGTGCCAAAGCGGGCCACTGGATCTCCGGCCAATCTCACGCTGCGAGGCGTAACACCGATCGGCGTGAAGTTGCGGTCCGAACTGCGTATCACCGAAGGTCGGATGTTCGAGCCCGGCAAGGCCGAACTCATCGCCGGACGTGGCGCCGCCGATCAATTTGCCGGTCTGGATCTCGGTGCCGAGATCAAGCTGCGAGATGCGCGTATGAAGGTCGTCGGTATCTTTACCGCTGATGGTGGTGGCCATGAGTCGGAACTCTGGATGGATCTGCCAGTGGTTCAGGATCTGTTTCGGGGTCCCGGCGTGTTGTCTTCCTTGCGAGTGCAGTTGCAGTCCGCATCCGCCTATCCAGCGTTCGCGGCGGCGGTGAAAGATGACAAACGACTCGACATGGATGCGACTGATGAGCCGACGTATTTTGCCCGGCAGTCGGAAAGTCTGAGCAATCTGATCCAGGGTTTTGGTTATGCCGTGGCTGTAATCATGGGGATTGGCGCGATGTTCGCCGCGCTGAACACCATGTACTCCGCCGTTTCTGCGCGTACTCGCGAGATCGCGACGCTGCGAGCCATCGGTTTTGGTGGCGCACCGGTGGTTGCATCTGTCATCGTCGAGTCCATGGCGCTGGCTCTGTTGGGTGGTTTGTCTGGAGGTGCCGTTGCCTGGTTGATGTTCAACGGCGCGACGGTCTCGACCCTCAACAACGCATCGTTCAGCCAGGTGGCCTTTGATTTTGCGGTATCTCCAGAGTTGATTACCCGTGGCATTGTGCTCGCCCTGCTGCTTGGCCTGGTGGGTGGTCTGCTGCCTGCTTGGCAAGCGGCCAGGCTGCCGGTGACAGTGGCGTTGCGGGGCGAGTAGTGGTGAGCCTCGGAAGTTGGCAGATTCAATCAATCGCAGGAGCGATCTCCTGATCGCGATCCTTGATGAATCCAACAATCGCGGTCAGAGACCGCTCCTACGACTCGATCACCACTGTAGTGGAGAACGCTGCCCGACGTTACGATGCGTGGTGTGTCTGAAACTCTACCGACTATTGTCGAGTCAAGGTTAGCGTTTGGAACTGGAGATCGCACATACACCATGAAATCCGGTAAGCCCTTTCTTCTGCTGTCTGCCTACTACCTGTTTGTGAGTCTGGTCGCAGTCGGCCTGGTCTACGCGTTTCCGGTTCTTTCCCACTATCTGCCGCTGGGTGGCATCGATACCCTTCAATCTGGCATGGGTGAGTTCATGACCGGCAAGGTCACACCGATCCAGTGGGAGCCGGTTGAAAAATCCATTCGGCTGGTCATTGCGCTGGTCGGGGTCCTGGTGTTGATGGAACCCGTTGCGTGGATCTACATGGGTGCGCGCCGTCGACGTGGTCGGGAACAGTCGTTTGTACTGACGATCCTGTTATTACCAGTGGTCGTGGCCGGTATTGTCATGATCGTCCAGAACTCCCTGGCCTTGGCATTCAGTCTGGCAGGCATTGTTGCCGGAGTTCGGTTTCGACTCACGCTCGATGATTCGCTGGATGCGATTTATATCTTTGTTGCCATAGGCGCAGGGCTTGCCGCAGGCATTGAAGCACTCGAACTGACCATCGTGATTTCGGTGATGTTCAATTACCTCGTGCTGCTGTTCTGGGAATTTGACTATGGCGAGGAAGTTTCGGTGAACCGCTGGTTCACGCAAGAGTGGATGAGCCAGGACCCGGCGGATGACGGGCCGGAACGACCTGTTGCAAGGATACGTGATGATGACGATGCATAGGCTGTTGGCGATCGTGACACTCTTTGGTGCTACCGCGTGTGGTGACGTGTCAACGTCGGCGGAGGACACCGCGGCGCCACAGCGGCTGCGATTGCCACCGGCGCTGCGGGAAGTATCAGGGCTCGCCACCGTAGATCAAAACGAACTGCTGACGCTGACCGACGAAGTCGCCACGGTG
>CAMDVY010000277.1 GCA_945878745.1 Klebsiella pneumoniae
TAGTCTGGTCGTGCTCAGTGACAAACGCCGCGCAAAGGCGGCCAGTCCAGGCGAGCTCGATTTTGGTGATGGCGCGGTTGCGCTCCTGGTGAGCAATCAGGATCCGGCTCTGGAATTTCTTGCAAGTCATACAGTTACGGTAGATTTCATCGACCACTTTCGAGGTTCAGGCGAGTCCTTCGACTACGGCTGGGAAGAACGCTGGATTCGCGATGAGGGTCTTGCGCATATCGTTCCGGAGGCAGTCGGCAAGGCCCTGGGTAAAGCAGGAATCAAAGCTACAGACATTGCCCACTTCGTGTTGCCAGGTACGATCAAGGGGGCGGGGACCAGCGTTGCCAAGGCGATTGGGGTGCCTGCCGGCTCAGTGGCAGACACCCTGGCTGCAAACGTGGGTGAGACGGGAGTTGCCCACGCACTCATGATGCTGGCAGCTCGTCTTGCGAGCGGCGAACTCGCTGCGGGACAACTGATGGTTGTTTGTGGCTTCGGCCAGGGCTGCGACGCGATTGTTCTGAGGATTGCTGACGCGGCACGGGCGCGTGCCATGGGGACACAATTCAGCGGAGCGCTGGCTGCAAGACACCCCGAGCTGAATTACCAGAAATACCTGGCGTTCAACAATCTGGTCGAACTCGAAAAAGGCATGCGTGCCGAGAAAGACGACTACAAAACCGCACTGACGACCAACTTCCGCAAGCGCGACATGCTGACTGGTCTGGTCGGCGGACGCTGCACGGTCTGCGGGACACTGCAGTTTCCACGCAGCGACATCTGTGTGAATCCGCAGTGCCGAGCGACACACACCCAGGATCCACATCCCTTTCGCGAAGAAAAGGCCAATATCGTCACCTGGTCGGCCGACTACCTCACCTACACGGCAGATCCGCCAGCCCACTACGGTATGATCAGTTTTGCCAATGGCGGCCGGTTCATGACTGATTTCAGCGATGTCAGCGTCGGTGAAATCGACGTCGGCATGGCGGTGCGCATGGTGTTTAGAATCAAGTCATTTGATCGTTTGCGTGGCTTTGTTCGTTACTTCTGGAAGGCAGTTCCGGACCGAACTGCGAAATAGTCGGTTCAATCAACTTCAGAATCTTCTTTGGCGGAGGCTCTTATGGCAGCAGGAATCAAGGATAAAGTCGCAATACTGGGCATGGGTTGTTCACGGTTCGGTGAACGCTGGGACTGCGGCGCTGAAGAATTGATGGTCGAGGCGTTCGGCGAAGCGATTGCTGATGCCGGCATCGATGTCACGCAGATTGACGCGGCCTGGTTCTCCACTCACTTCGAAGAAATCAACGTCGGGAAAGGTGGGTTGCCGTTGTCGATCGCATTGCGGCTGCCCAATATCGCCGTTACCCGCGTGGAGAATTTCTGTGCGTCCGGCTCGGAGGCATTTCGAGGCGCCGTGTATGCAGTTGCATCAGGCGCGGCTGACATCGCGTTGGCACTCGGTGTCGAAAAACTGAAGGACACAGGCTATGGCGGACTGCCCGCAGGTGGGGGCGGGACGCTCTCGCCTCAATGGTCTGCAAACGGCTCCGCACCCGGAAATTTTGCCCAACTCGCCAGCGCCTACCGCGCCAAACACGGCGTGTCGCGCGACGACCTCAAGAGAGCGATAGCCCACGTGTCCGTGAAGAGCCACGCGAATGGGGCAAAGAATCCCAAGGCCCATCTGCAAAAGCCGATTACAGAAGAGCAGGCGCTCAACGCGCCGATGATCGCCGAGCCTCTTGGTCTGTTCGACTGTTGTGGTGTCAGCGATGGCGCCGCGTGCGCCATTGTGACGACGCCTGAAATCGCCAGAAGTCTAGGCAAGGCCAATATTGTGAGCATTAAGGCACTGCAGTTGGCGCTGTCGAACGGGTCAGAATCCGGACACAACTCGTGGGACGGCAGTTACTTTCACACGACGCGGATCGCAGCTGCCAAGGCGTACAAAGAGGCGGGCATCAAGAAGGCCCGTGATGAAGTGAGCATGTTCGAGTGCCACGACTGTTTCTCGATTACCGAACTGGTGACGATGGAAGACCTTCAGCTGTCACCGGAAGGTGGCGCCATCAAGGATGTGATGAACGGCTTCTATGATGCTGATGGACAGATTCCCTGCCAGATTGATGGTGGACTCAAATGTTTCGGTCACCCCATTGGAGCATCTGGCATACGCATGCTGTACGAGATGTATTTGCAACTGACAGGCAGGGCAGGTGCACGGCAACTCAAGAACCCTCGCATCGGCATGACCCACAATCTGGGTGGTTCGCCCATGTCGAACGTTGCTGCCGTCTGCATCGTCGGCGCCTACGACTAACGCTCATGCAACAATCCCTACTCGACTCGCTTGCGGGCATGCAGGCGAGGGTTGGTCGTGCCTGTGCGCATCTGGTTGGTGATCTCGACGGAGAGCAGGTTCAGTTGTATGACCTGGCGCTATGTCGGGCAGAACTTGACGGCGCCAATGCGCTTGCGCAGTTCACTCGCAACAATCCGGTTGACGCTGAATTTCTGACCAGCACTGCCTCGGCTTACATCGCTCAGGTCCTGCTGGACGTACACATGCGGTTGGTTGCGCGGTCAGCTGACTTCGGTCTGAAAATGGACGATCTGACATTGCCGCCGATCGGTGACCTGCTGTCAGCCGATCGACTTGCCAAAATCGGCCAACAGTTTCTGCATCGGCAACAGGATCATCTGCCGGATGGTCTGGATGCAGAAAAGCGAATGATGCGTGACAGCTTTGAACAATTTGGTCGAGACGTGGTCATGCCGCTTGCGGCGGACATCCATCGTGGAGACCTCATCATCCCTGACGCCATTCTGCAGCCGCTGCGTGAGATGGGTTGTTTCGGGTTGTCTGTGCCGACCCGATTTGGCGGTCTCAAGCCTGATGATCAAGAAGATTCGCTTGGCATGGTGGTAGTCACCCAGGCGTTATCCCGAGCGTCGTTGGGTGCAGCCGGCAGCCTGATCACCCGGCCGGAAATCATGGCAAGAGCCATCATGGAAGGAGGCACCGCCGAGCAGCAGGCGCGTTGGCTGCCTGGTCTTGCGGCCGGCGAGCCATTGTGTGCCATCTCGGTTACCGAGCCGGATACCGGTTCAGATGTTGCGGCAGTGACCATGAAAGCCGAGCGTGTACCCGGAGGCTGGAATCTGACCGGAAATAAAACCTGGTGTACGTTTGCCGGTAAGGCCGGGGCAATTCTGGTCCTTGCTCGAACTCATCCCGATGCTCGGCCATTGCACAAAGGTCTCTCGTTGTTCGTGGTTGAGAAGCCCAGCACTGACGGTCACGAGTTTACCCACGAACAGGCAGCAGGCGGACGCATGACCGGTCGCGCCATTCCGACACTCGGTTATCGAGGCATGCATTCATTCGAAATGCGCTACGACGACTTTTTCGTGCCGGCAGCCAATCTGATCGGCGAAACAGCGGGAGAAGGACGAGGTTTTTACTTCACCATGCGAGGATTCATGGGAGGCCGCTTGCAGACAGCAGCGCGTGCGTGTGGGTTGATTCAGGCGGCGATGGGAGCAGCCATGTCCTATGCTCAGGATCGACGTGTGTTCGGCAAAGCACTGGCAGAGTATCCCGTCACACTCGTCAAAATCGCCCAAATGGGAATGATGCTGATGGCCTGCCAACAGTTTACCTATGCGGTGGCCCGACTGATGGACAAAGGCGAAGGCGCGATGGAAGCTAGTCTGGTCAAGCTGCTCGCCTGTCGTGCTGCAGAGTGGGTGACCCGAGAAGCCTTGCAGATTCATGGTGGCATGGGCTACGCAGAAGAAACTCCGGTGAGCCGCTACTTTGTCGATGCACGCGTGTTGTCCATTTTCGAAGTAGCAGAAGAAACGCTGGCGATCCGGGTGATCGGTAAAGATCTTGTGGGTCGAGCGCGGACGTGACGTTGCGGGTTGGCGTCCTCGATCAGTCGCCGATTGTCGAGGGAGGCGACGCCAATCAGGCGTTCCTCAATTCAGTTCAACTGGCTCAGGCTGCAGAGCGCCTTGGTTACCATCGTTACTGGGTCGCGGAACACCACGGCTCCGAATCTTTTGCAGGTAGTGCACCGGAAATTCTCATCGGCCATATCGCCGCCAGGACGACGCGCATTCGCGTTGGTTCTGGCGGCGTCATGCTGATGCACTACAGCCCTCTCAAGGTCGCCGAGGTTTTCAAGGTGCTGGGAACGTTGTATCCGGGGCGAATAGATCTGGGGATCGGACGAGCGCCGGGGAGCGATGGCCTTACCGCTGCTGCACTGGCTTATGGATCAAAGCTCGGCATGGAGTATTTCGCTGCGCGTACCGCGGACCTGCTCGGGTTTCTCCATGGCACGCCTCCTTTCACTCAGGCGCTAGCGGCAGTGCGTGCATTGCCGCTGCCTTCGATTACACCTGAAACCTGGGTGCTCGGGTCAACCCCGGACGGCGCATCGCTGGCAGCCCACTTTGGATTGCCGTTCTGTTATGCATACTTCATCAGTCAATCCGGTATGGAGAAAGCGGTCGAAGTGTACCGGCGTGAATTCAGACCCTCTGCATACCTTGAAAGACCGAAGCTTGGCCTGGGCGTCTCGGCACTGGTTGCGGACACTAACGAGCATGCGCAGCTGCTTGGTCGTTGTATCGACCTGTGGCGCGTACGCTCAGAGAGAGGGGTTTTTCTACCGTTTCCGTCTTTGGAATCGGCGAGTCATCAAACGTTCACTGATGAAGAAGAGTTACTGCTGGAGAGTCGAAGAAGACGTCAGTTTGTGGGCGACGCAGGCCTGGTGGGGAAGAGGCTGCGCGAACTCGTCGACACGACCGGTGCGGAAGAGCTCAGTATCGTGGCCATAACCCACGACATTCGCGACAGATGCAGAG
>CAMDVY010000278.1 GCA_945878745.1 Klebsiella pneumoniae
GCAAGCCCTTTTTCGATCTCGTCCATCCACAACACGCACGGAGCCATCATCTCCGCCTGACGCAACGAGTTGCGCAGATTGCGCTCGGATTCTCCGAAGTACTTGTTATAGAGAGTACCGAAATCCAGGCGCAACAGAGGCAAGCCCCAGAAACCGGCGATGGCTTTTGCCGCGAGACTCTTGCCGCCACCCTGAACACCCAGCAGCAGTACGCCTTTTGGTCGATCCTGTTGATTCCCGATAAAGCTGGCTTCTCGCATTTTCAGCCAGCTCTTCAGATTATCCAGTCCGGCGACATTGCTGAATCGTTCACTGTTGTACTCAAAGTGGAGGACGCCTTCCGCATCCAGCAGATCGAACTTCAAACGGTTGATCTCTGGAATGTCCGATTCGGTGATGGCACCATCGTTGTGCACCGCCTGACCGATCAGGATCTGCGCCTCGGCGTGCGAAATGCCGCGCAGGTTAGCGATGAGTTTTTTTAGTGTCGTCGCATCGGTTCTGACCTTCGAACCCTTGTTGCGCTCCGACCATAACTGCGCCTGTTTTCGAACCATGCCCATGAGTTCATCTTCCGTGGGCATGTTCAGCGTGAAGCTGGCAGTAAATCGACCTAGTTCAGGCGCGATCTTGAAGGCATGACTGACCAGGATTACGACGTTTCCCAACTTTTCGTGAGCGAGGGCAATGTCTTTCAAATAACGGACATGCAAAGGCTCCTTGTCGAGAAATGAGTGGAAGTCGCACAGAGCATATATGGCCGGGCCGGGTGTCTGCGCAATATGCTTGAGAACATCGACGGGCTCGGTGAGCTGGGTCTGTTCGCTCGGGTGAGTGCCAAAACCACCGAGGCGCAGTCCGCGTGTGGCGGACCACTCGTAGAAAGACATGCGTCGCTGGATCGCAGAGTTGAGCAGGAGTGACAACACACGCGGCTCGTCAGTTGATTCGATGACGATCAGCGGAATGTGTGCGTCGAGTATAAGGTCGAAGTCCTTGGTATCAGCCATGGGTTCCTGCAGTTGAGTCCATGCAACGAAAGCAGTCCTGCCGATGTTAACATCCCGTCTCCAACGATGAAGGGAACTCCGGCACACAAAATGAGCGATCACAAGTCCTCGCATCCTGCGCTGAGCATGACGGTTGCCGATCGAGTCATCCTCGGCTTCGATCGTGGACTCCGAACGCTTGCAGGTCGTATGACTGCCGTTCGACCGAATCCGGCGGGAGATCTGCCAGAAGCAGATCTGAACCCTGCAGAACAGCGTCATGCAGCCGGGTTGATGCGTATCAATCACACGGGTGAGGTGTGTGCACAAGCTTTGTATGAAGGGCAGGCGCTGGTCGCGCGCAAAGATGATGTGAGGGCATTGCTGCTGGATGCTGCCAGCGAGGAAACCGATCACCTGGTCTGGTGTCAGAGCCGACTGGGCGAACTCGAAGCCAGGCCAAGTGTGTTGAATCCCTTGTTCTACGCCTGTTCATGGTCGCTCGGTGTTGTTACCGGCGCACTCGGAGATCGCACCAGTCTCGGTTTTGTTGAAGCGACTGAAGAGCAGGTGTCTGCTCACCTGTCAGATCACCTTTCTTCCCTGCCGGTTGATGATCAACGGAGTCGAGCGATTGTGAGTACCATGCGGGCAGATGAAACGGCGCATGGTGAAAACGCGCTGCGCGCTGGCGGAGTCGCTTTTCCCAGATTCACCAGGTCCATCATGCGACTGGTGTCGCGGGTGATGACAACCACCACCTACCGAATCTGACAGCCAGCATCACTTCGCAAGCGATATCCGAGCAGCGCTTCTATGTCAATTTCCCGCGATTGGCGGATGGTGTATGAATTGCACCACTGTGCCATCCGGATCGTTGCAGTAAAACGACCGCGCACCATCGCGGTGAGTTTTGGGTGCAGCCACGATGTGGACATGATGTTGAACACAGTGGTTGTGCCAGAGGTCAACCTGCGTTGCATCACGCAGGAGAATGCCGATGTGATCCAGGCGTCCCCCGTCGGTCGTTGTTCCTTCTCCGGCTCGATGGAGTGCCAGATTGTCTGACCCACTGCACAGATAGATGTTGTCGGGATCCGGATGCCACTCGACCTGATAGCCAAGTACCTCGCTATAGAACCTGGTACATGCCTCCAGATCTTTGACAAACAAGGCCACGTGTCGAATGCCAGCATGTGGCTTGAGGCTATCCATGGATTATCCCTGCTCGATGCTGAAGCTGTGAGAAATTTCGACGCCACCCTTTTCAAGCATGATCGATGCGCTGCAGTACTTCTCTGCGGACAGTTCGACCGCACGAGCAACCTTGCGTTCATCCAGATTCTCACCTGTGACGATGAACCGGATGTGGATCCTCGTAAAGACCTGTGGTGTTGACTCGGCTCGATCCGCCGTCAATTCAGTGACACACGATCGCACGTTCTGGCGTGATTTCGTCAATATGCTGACGACATCATAGGAGGTACATCCGCCCAACCCCATCAGCACCAGCTCCATCGGCCGCGCTCCGGCGTTGACGCCGCCTGCGTCAGGGGGGCCATCGAGCGGTATCGTGTGGCCCGAGCCACTTTCTGCCTTGAACTGTACTTTTCCCTGCCATTCTATTCGTGCGTGCATGACGTAGTGCCCAAAATGTGTGTGTAATTCTGTTTTCAGATTGTCCGTACGTGATGGATGACCGTTCAGACTGTGAATTGACGCCGTTTGTCGACTACGTCTCGAAACCAGTGATACGAAACTGCGACTATGCTTTACACGCAAGGTGTTACGAAGGAGCGGAACAAGGTGCTTGCAGCAAAAAACAGTCAGATCAGTCAGACCGGACAAAACGGATTCGTTTCCAAGCGTCCAATGGTGGCACGCGGCTTTCAGGCGAATCAACCTGAGAACGCCCATCTGGATGCGTTTCTCACGGCGTCGCATCGACGTAAATACCCAGCGAAAAGTACGCTGATTTACGCAGGCGACAAAAGCGACTCAATCTACTACGTGCTGAAGGGTTCAGTCACAGTACTGGTGGAAGATGAGTCAGGACGCGAGATTATCGTGGCCTACCTGAACAAGGGTGATTTTTTCGGAGAAATGCCCCTGTTTGTGGAAGATACGCCGCGCTCAGCCTGGGTCAAGGCAAAAACAGAATGCGAAGTCGCGGAGCTGTCGTATGGCAAATTCCGCGAGCTGGCCGACAAACATACGGAACTACTGTATGCGGTCGGCAAGCAGATGGCGGAACGGATGGCCAAGACCACTCAAAAAGTGAGCGATCTTGCATTCATGGACGTCACTGGTCGCGTTGCACGAACACTGCTCGAGCTCACCCGGTTGCCCGATGCAATGACGCATCCAGATGGCATGCAGGTGAAGATCACTCGTCAGGAAATCGGCCGCATCGTCGGTTGCTCGCGAGAGATGGTGGGTCGAGTGCTCAAAACCCTCGTTGAACAGGGGCTGGTTTCGGTCAAAGGAAAGACCATGGTGGTGTACGGAACGCGTTAGGGGAGCACCGTAGGCGCTTCCCGAGTGGTGCAAGGATTGCACCACTGTTTGCCCAGCGTGGAACGCCGGACAAATGCGAGAGGGATCCTCAGGAACACCCAAGGAGGGCGTCAAGCCCTGTAATCACATGGATGGTGATTGGACGGGCCCCGTACAGGGCCCGTTTTTTTTTGCTTCGTTGAATTGCAGGCCTTGTCGCCGACGTCACTGACAGGCTACGGTTCGTGCAATCCCATGTGAGAACGCACCGATGAATATGCCCCAACGGAAAGACGGCGGAATGCAGATCTCAGGGCCCGTCGATCAGCCAGTCACCAACGAATTGGTGGTTTTACGCGAAATGTTGAACTTCGAAGGCGCCAGACTGCTGGAGTTGGGTTGTGGTGCTGCAGAGAAGACTCGGCTGATTGCAGAACGCACAGGGATCAGCGCCATAGTCGCTGCTGAAGTAGACCGGATTCAGCACGCAAAAAATCTCGAGATCCGCGATCTCCCAAAGGTGACGTTTGCTGCGTTCGGGGCGGAGTCGATTGAAGCGCCGGACGAATCATTCGACATCATCATCCTGTTCAAGTCGCTGCACCATGTTCCCGCGGCGCTCCTTGATCAGTCGTTTGCCGAGATGTTTCGAGTGCTCAAGCCCGGTGGACATGTCTACATTTCCGAGCCGGTGTTTGAAGGTGAATTCAATGAAGTCATCAGACTCTTCAACGATGAAGAAGTTGTGCGAAAAGGGGCGTTTGCCGCGATAAGACAAGCCATTGAATCGGGACAGTTTGATCTGGTGGAAGAGCGCTTTTTCCGCAATGTCGTCAAACTCGCATCGTTCGCCCAGTTCGAGCAGGGATTGATCAACGTCACGCATTCAGAACGCAATGTCTCGCCGGCGCTGCTGGTTCGGATACGCGAACGATTCGAGAGCTTTCGAAAGCCTGAAGGGTTTGTGTTCGAAGTACCCAACCGCGTCGATTTGCTGGTCAAACGCTGAACCGAATCAAATCTGCAGGGCACCAAAGCTGATACTCAATCCGACATGGCGTGAGGCAACCTTCTCCACTACAGGGGGGCTCCGACCTCGACGATTGGGATCAGCCAAGATCGCGATCAGGAGATCGCTCCTACAATAGTGGACGACCTTACGCTGTAGGAGCGGTCTCCCGACCGCGATGGTTGGGATCATCAATGATCACGATCAGGAGATACCACAAAGTCACGGAGTCATCAGTCAATCGTGCCGAAACTCTGAATACGCCTGCGCAGCATTTTGTGTTGCGAAATCATTATCCAATCATGGTTGGTAGAAGAGCTCTCGCAACTTGCTCCCTGGGTCATCGGCTCGCATGAACGCCTCGCCGA
>CAMDVY010000279.1 GCA_945878745.1 Klebsiella pneumoniae
GCGGATCGAGAGGTTGCCGGCGATCATGTTGATTACGGTTGCCGGAACGAAGAATGGCGAAACGCGTCGCGGCCCACTGTTTACCAGGGTCGAGTGAGTATCTTCAATCGTGCTGATCCCGCCGATGCCAGAGCCGATGGCAATGCCGATACGGTGTCGATCTACTTCAGTGGCAGTAAGACCAGCATTTTCAACGGCCTGAATTCCGGCAGCCAGGCCAAACTGGATGAAAAGGTCAACGCGCCTGGCGTCCTTCTTCTCCATATATTGTTCGGCATCGAAGTTCTTCAGCGAAGCGCAGATTTTCACGCCAAAGTTTTCAGTATCGAAGCGGGTGTTCAGCCCGACCCCGCTTTTCCCTGCCAGGGCAGCCTGCCACGATTCCTCAACGGTGTTGCCAATGGGCGTCAGCATGCCCATTCCGGTCACCACGACTCGGCGTCTATTCATGGATTGCCTATCGCTCCTTCTACCTGCACGGAATTGTACCCGATTCGTTTCCGGTAACTGGCAGAAAACTGCCTCCTCGCCGCAACGGATTTCCGCCCCATAAAGCAAAAACCGCACGCTTTGGCGTGCGGTTTGAGGCAGATGCGGCTGTGGTCCTGAATCCGCCAGGCAATGTTGCGCTGGCCGGGACTCCAGGATGTTTGTTACTGGTGTGCCAGTATGTAGTCGATGGCTTCTTTGACAGTCGTGATCTTCTCGGCTTCTTCGTCCGGAATTTCAGTCTCGAATTCTTCTTCGAGTGCCATCACCAGTTCCACCGTATCGAGTGAGTCAGCACCGAGGTCTTCAACGAACGAAGCATCGTCTTTCACTTCGTCCTCCTTAACCCCTAGCTGTTCACAGATGAGTTTCCTGACTCGCTCTTCAACGCTGCTCATGTTATCGGGATCTCCCAATCCTGTTGCCTTAGGCAGGGCGGTGCGCATTCTATAGACCGGGCTGAAGCAAAATCAACCCAGATACAGCCCGCCGTTCACGGGAATTGTCGCACCAGTTATGTAACTCGCAGAATCACTTGCCAGCCAGGCGACAGCACTTGCTACTTCGTCGCCCTCCCCGACTCGACCCATCGGAATGCGGCTGAGCATTTGCTCCTGCTGAGCTTGTGTTAGTTCTTTTGTCATGTCAGTGGCGATGAAACCCGGCGCCACAACGTTTACAGTGATGTTCCGACTGGCCAATTCAATCGCCAGCGAACGAGTGTAACCTTCGATCGCAGCCTTCGAGGCGACATAATTCGTCTGACCTGGATTGCCCATGCGCGCAACGACTGACGAAATATTGATGATACGGCCAAAACGTGCCTTGACCATAGCGCGCAGTGCCGGCTTGATCATCCGGAAGAGCCCATTGACGTTGGTATCAATCACACTGGTCCATTGTTCATCGGACATGCGCATGGCGAGATTATCCGCCGTAACACCTGCATTATTGATCAAGACCGAAGGCGTTCCGCAGCTGGCCTCAAGGCGTGCATAGAGATCGGTGATCGAGCTGGCATCGTCAATTCGCAGGATTTCGGCTTGAACGCGGCTTTCTCCGAGCGACGCGAGAATCTGATTGCAGCCGGCTGTTGACGTTGCGGTCCCAACAATGTGGAAACCTTCTGCATGCAAACGTCGGGCGATCGCTGCACCAATGCCGCGAGATGCGCCGGTTACAAGCGCTATTCGCTGGGTCGCCGCCATCTCAGCGCGTTGCCAGTGCGGATTGAATGCCGGCAAGGTTTCCCATTGCCGTGCACTCAATATTTCTGTCGATTCTCTTTATCAATCCGGAAAGTACATTTCCCGGACCACACTCAAACACCTGGGTTACGCCTAACTCCGCGAGCGCTTGAACGCAATCAACCCAACGCACGGGACTGGCGAGCTGTCTGAGCAACTTCTGCTTCAGTTCAAGGGTACTTGAACTGACGGCGGCATCCACATTGTGAATGACCGGGCACTTGGGAAGGCTGATCGATACACCTGCCAGAACTTCGGCAAGACCAGCTTCCACCGGTTGCATCAGGGGAGAATGTGACGGCACGCTGACATCCAGCATAACGACGCGCTTTGCGCCGATGGCTTTGCAGGCTTCAGCCGCAGCGGCGACGGCAGTCGCAGATCCGGCAATCACAATCTGCCCGACGGCATTGAAATTTGCGGCGCCAACCACGCCTTCAACCGAGCGGCAGGCCGAATCGACTTCTGCTTCATCCAGGCCAAGGACCGCCGCCATGGCGCCTTCACCGGCAGGGACTGCCTGCTGCATGAGCTCACCACGTCGGCGAACTACCCGTACCGCGTCCTCGAAACCAATGGCTCCACTGGCAACCAGTGCGGAATATTCACCCAGACTGTGACCGGCCATCGCATGAGCGGTAACACCACCAGCCGCCAGGATGTCCCAAAGGGCAACACTCGCTGTCAACAGCGCTGGCTGGGTAATCTCAGTTCGATTGAGCGCCTCAACCGGCCCTTCCGCGCTAACGCGCCAGAGATCAATGCCAATGGCATCGCTGGCCCTGCCGAATAGCTCACGTACCGATGGAAAGGCCGCAGCGACGTCCAGCAGCATGCCGACGCTCTGCGAGCCCTGGCCTGGGAAAACAATGCCTATGGACATCGGTGGACTAGTTGTCGCTCTCGACTACTTTCTGACCGCGGTAGAAGCCATCTGCCGTCACATGATGGCGACGATGGGTTTCGCCGGTCGTGGCGTCGATGGACAAGGTCGGTTTTTTCAGGCCATCGTGCCCGCGGCGCATGTCGCGCTTCGAGCGTGATTTTCTGTTCTGTGGTACCGCCATGGAAAATCTCCTGTTGAATTAACGGTTCGTGCCCGCCGGCTCAGCCCTTCTTGATCAATTCCGCCATTGCAGCAAATGGCGAGGACGCAGAACGAGGCTGTTCGTTCTGACTTTCCTGAAGTGGTCTGTGAATACACAGATCGTCGATACAAACCCTGCCTGGCACCGCCATCAACAGTTCATCTTCGATCAGCAACGGCACGTCGAGCACTTCCCCCGCGACCACGATTGGCGCTCCCGATTCCAGCTTTTCGCTCCAATCCAGAGCCTGCTCCTCATCGGTTGCCAGCCAGGCACTGAAATCCACGTCGATTTCCCGTTCCAGCTCGCGATCACACCACTGGCATGGCAGCTTGAGTCGCACACTCGCATGACCGGACACCCAGCGCCGTCGGTCATGGTAAGCGAACTTCAAGGTCGTCTTCGCAGGCGTCAGCAAAACCCCGACGCCAGACAACCTCGGCAATTCCTCGGAATTCACGACACGGTCTAGCTTGGCGTCGACGGACGTCAAGGCCTTGTATGTGACAGTCTCTGGAGTGTGCCCTGCCATGGCGGGCGCATCATAGGTAGGGCGCTCTGGAGTGTAAAGCCACTCCCTCGAAGACCGCCTGCGCCTTCAAGCCACCCGCAATCGCCCGGATCAGTCTACGGGCGACTCCGACAAAGCGATCGATCGGCGAAAATCGCTCTCAAAGAACACTCGAAATTGAATTGATAAGTTATCTATCCAATTGATTTATATGCAATAAAATTTGTCTTCGAGAGAGCGGATCAACCATATTTCTGCTGAATCTCGTCAAACACGAGCGGCACGGGTGCAGTGAACTGCCACTGCCTGCCAGCGTGTTTGAACTCAAGCTCGTGAGCATGCAGCAGTAATCTGCCAGCAGCGTCATTGATGGACTTTTGCCAACCTTCGCCGACGCCATACTTGTCATCATGCACAACCGGGTGCCCCATCGCTGCCGCATGCACACGAATCTGATGGGTCCGGCCAGTCAGCAAATCTACGTCCAGGGTCGAAACTTGCTGACCCGACTTGTAGATTCGAAAACGGCTGGTTGCCATCTGCCCCTCGGGATCGACCCGTACTCGCCGCTCGCCATTCGCGGTCAGATACCGCGTCAATGGATAGTCAACAAGCTGATCCGCCAATTCCCAATTTCCGAACACCACCACTCGATAGCACTTGACGACCGACCGCTGCCTGAACTCGGTCTGGATCGAGCGCAGCGCCTGTGGCGATTTGGCCAGCAACAACAAACCGGAGGTGTCCCGGTCAAGTCGATGGACCAGTTCAAGAAAGCCGCTGCGTCCTGCCGTCAACGCCTCGATGACCCCCACACTGACGCCACTGCCGCTGTGCACTGCAGTGCCCGCCGGCTTGTCGAGTACGAGAAAATCCGCCTCCTCAGCGATGATGCGACGCTCCAGCGAATCGACCATCGCCTGCGGTGGTCGAACCATCACCCGGGTCGACGTGGTGACTGGCGGGATACGCAAGGTCTGCCCGACCAGAAGTCGGAACAACGGGGCTACTCGCTTGCCATCGACTCGAACTTCACCTTTGCGCAATAAACGATAGATGCGGGTTCTGGGCACCCCTTTCAGATGTTTCAGCAGATAGTTGTCGATTCGTTGACCATCACCGTCAGGACCGACAACGACGTAAGTAACCTCAGTCATGCCGGTCAGGACCTGTCGAACTTGCTACCAATACCTGCACGGGGCACCTTCACGGATTGACGTTTCAAGCACGGTTGGGCGCGTATCGGATCGGAGCCGCCGGATTCCCCGCTGCCCGGTTTGCCAACCAGGGCGATTGCTGCTCACGACCCTCACTGCTACTATCCAGTTGTTGTCAGGAAAAGCGTTTCGTTGCCAGACTTCCCTGCCGCAAACTCCACCGTCGCCGGCTTTTCATCCAGGAAGCCATTTGCAGCCGAGCGCCCACCGACAACCCGTTGAGAAAGGGGTGGCAAGTGGTCTGTCTGAAGATCAATTTGCCAGGCTTCCGGACCTTGGTTTCGGCTATCAGTATGCCA
>CAMDVY010000280.1 GCA_945878745.1 Klebsiella pneumoniae
CCTGGACTTTTTCGCAGTCGCGGTCTGCGACCGCTCGCGCCAAATCCAGCATTTTCATGCTGGATTTGCGGACCGGCCATCCCTGGCCGGCGCAACAGGTTGCTTTTTCAGCAACCTGTTAAGGAGCATAACATCTTCGTCAGCGCGGGGAGATGCGGCCGCCAGCCGACCACCAATGAAAACGGCGCCCGCAGGCGCCGTCTGGAATCACCGACTGCCTGGTCAGCGCGGGGGCAATCCACGCTTTGCACGCTCGCGATTCATGCGATCCAGATCGCTCTCCATCCGCTCGCCAAGTTCATCTTCCGAGATCGCACCGGCCATGTGACGGCCAGCCATGCCACCGTTGTACATGATCTTCTTGACCGGCGTGATGATGAGAATGGTCCGCAGAGGCGAGTTCAACAGGTTGAAGAAAAACTCTTCACCCTGCGGGTTTTCCGGATTCAGCTTGCGTGACAGTGCGGTGTAAAACAGCTTCTTGGTCGCTTCGTCTTCCTTGAACTCGCCGGTACCCTTGAAGGTGATGGCGCCAGTCGGCAGCCCCGCGCTTTTGTCTGGATAGCCTGCGCTGCTGACGGTGACCGATACACGATTGTCACGACGAATGGCTGCTGCACGATGACGGTGAGAAGAAAACGTCAGCCAGATCTTGCCTTCATGCCAGACGAAGGCGTGTGTCACACCGACCGGCCAGCCGTCCTTGGTTGCCCACATGAGAACGCATTCGTTGGAGTTGTTCATCATGGCGTCCACTTCGGCATCGGTGAACGGATAAATGGAGACTATTTCATGATCGTGTGTCTGAGCCACGGCTTACCCCTGGTTTGGTTTTGGTATGTATAACAATCAGTAGAACCGGTTTACCGGAAAAATCCCTTACAACGACCGGCGCAGCGCTGCCGAAACTGGATGCGGGTCAAGATAGACCTGATGTGCGATGTAGTCGTCCGGATATCGACGAAGATAATGTTGGATTAACGCCAGCACCGCAAGCAAAGGCTGCTCGCCAATGCGGTAGGCTTCGACCAGCGTCGCCAGCTCCTGACGAGCTGAGCCATCCAGCCGATCCTTGAAGTATCCCTGCAGATGCGACAGCACATTGGCATGCCCACCCCGCGTCGCAATTCGACTGAGCCCTGTCATCAATTCGTTGATGTAGGCATTGGCGGTGCCCGGTAGATCGTTGCGCAGGTCAGACAGCAGCCGACCGGCTCGTTCATAGGCCGGAACACTGTGGGCCATCAACAGATATTTGTAGCGGCTGTGGAACGTTACCAACCCCGCGGCGGTGACCCCGGAAGCCACAAACGCTGTCCAGTGCGCGTAAGCAAATACTCGTGTCACGAAATTTTCGCAAATCACCTCATCACTGAGGCGACCACACTCTTCCAGTGGCAACGCTGGCCACGCATCACTCACCGCACCCGCGTAGATGCCCCGACCCTTGCGAACCGGAATGCTTCGATCCGGGGACAGACCAGGCGCGTCGGGATACACCTTCACCCGAAAGAGTCCGCAGCTCGGCGAATTTTTCATGAAGACATAACCACAGACGCCCTGGGCGCGAAGCTTCTCCACCATGGTCTGTCCGTACTGGTACAACGCGCCGGTGACATCAAGACTTGCGTCTACAACGCCGACTGCTCGTGCGGAGTCCGTAGTCCCGACGAGTCGGATGGGCGGTCTCGGCACAGTCATGCCGATCCCCATTTCCGGACACACCGGCACCAGCGTAAACAGTGAGCCGAGCGTTTCATGAGGAAAGGACGAACGAGCACCACTACCGTCATAGCGCACCGGTGCGCCGGTCAGACATTCGCTGACAGCAATCTTCAGCGGGGCATCAGGACGAGCTGGCAGACGCGTCGTCACTTGCCGGTGACAAACGACCAGACTGCGTCTGCACCGCCTCCAGCGATCATCGAACCCAATTCTCTGGACCACGCAAATTCATTGCCGTATTCATCTCGCCAGGCCCACGCCCGTCGCGTGAAATGATGCAGCCGGTGCTCATACGTATAACCGATCGCGCCGAACACCTGGTGTGCGGCTTCACCGACCACGGTACCTGCCTCGCCGGTGCGGATCTTGGCCGCAGCGATTTCGGCACGCGCTCGCGCTGACTCAAGACTGTCTACCGCCGCCCACACCGCGCGTCGCGCAGCAGCAACTTCGGCAGCTTGCACCGCCAACGAGTGCTGAATGGCTTGAAATTTGCTCAAGCTGCGTCCGAATTGCTCGCGGTCGCCCGCATAACCCAGCGCACTCTCGAGCACCGTGCGCAACGCGCCCGCAGTCAGCGCCGCACGAGTCAACGCCAGCAACGACCAGGGATCGTGTTGAATCGTTGTCTTTCGTGAGTCAGGCGCAACCAGAACACGGTCGCGCGCCTCACCCGCCATGTTGGTGCCCATGGCGGAGATCACGACAGGCTCAACCACAACGATATCCCGCGAATCAGGACGAATGCCGATGACCCGTGAGGCGCTTCGACCCCATGGCACATCGGTGATCACATCACCCTGCCAGATACCCACGGAGGACAGACCATCCACCGCGCCAGCCCAGACGTTGGCCAACAGATTTTCCGCCAGTGGGAGCGGCACTGCGTACCGACCAGACACTTCCAGCAGGGCATACAGTTCCGGCAGTCCGGTGCCGCTATCGGCACTGCCGACCTGATGAAATCCTGTTGCCACGATCGATTGCCACAATCGATCCGGGAACTGCCCTGTTTCGGCAGCATCCAGCAAGGCCTTGTCCACGCCGTCGGCAAAGATGCGCGTAGCGGTATCAACGATGATGTTCAACTGTTCGTTCATGTCGTGAGTGCTCATCGCAATCCCAGCCCCCTTGCTATGACTCCGCGCAGAATCTCCCGCGTGCCTCCCCGCAAAGTGAAGGATGGAGAGAGTAGCTGCGTCATTTCGAATGCCCGCTTCCACGCCGAATTCGCTACTCGATCCGCTGGTGCCGCCAGACGGGTCAATTCAGGCAACAGCTTCTCGAAGTTGTTACCCAGCTCCTTCACCAGCGCAGCTTCAACCTCCACCTGCTTCCCTTCATTCAACATACCGGCGACCGACGCCGACATGCGACGCAGCGTCATCAAGTGCGCCGCAATTCGGCCGATCACGGCACTTTCGTGCGGCAGGGGGTTTGGTCCGACCAGCCGGACAAATTCAACAAAGACTCGAAAAGCCGACAGGAAACGCTCCGGCCCGCTGCGCTCATAACTGAGCTCGGACGTCACTTGTTTCCAGCCATTACCGGGCTCACCAACGATCCGATCAGCCGGCACCAGAACATCCTCGAAGACAATTTCGTTGAAGTCCTCACCACCCGCCATGTTGCGGATGGGACGCACCTTGGCACTGTCGTTACGCAAGTCGACGATGATCTGTGACAAGCCGACATGACGATTTTCTCCCGCGGCAGGTGCAGTACGCACCAGGGCGATGAGGAAGTGATTGCGGTGGGCATCCGTGGTCCAGATCTTTGAGCCGTTGATCACCCAGCCACCATCCACCTGCCTTGCACTGGTTCGCACCGATGCCAGATCCGAGCCGGTGTTCGGCTCGCTCATGCCGATGGAAAAAAACGACTCGCCGCGTGTGATGGCCGGCAGATAACGCTGCTTCTGCGCTTCGCTGCCAAATCGCAGCAGCAGCGGACCGCTTTGACGATCGGCAATCCAGTGCGCACTGACGGGAGCACCGGCGGCCAGCAGTTCCTCTGTGACCACATAACGATCGAAAAAGCTGCGCCCGCCACCACCGAACTCAACCGGCCAGGTCATGCCGATCCAGCCGCGCGCGCCGAGTTTCGCGGAAAATGCCGGGTCATGTCCTGTGGTGAAATCGGAGTTGGGTTCCGCCAGATGTTCCTGCTGCTGCGCCAGGAAAGCCCTGACCTCAGCGCGCAGCGCCTCGCTGCTATCGGGCAGGGATGTTCGATCAAGATCCAGCATGGGAGGGATTCCGGCGTAAATCGTGGCGCGGAATCTTATGGTAATTCGGATCAATTCGCTCCTGCGAGTTAATCCAGACGGAACACTGCGTGTTCCCGACGAAGGAAGGTCTGAACCACAGGAATCGAAACTCAGCCTTGGAAAACACCGTATGAGCGCCGGAGTCCTCGCCTCCACCGCAGGGCTTCGTTATCCTCGGTACGGACCCCAGGCTGCAGCGGAGCACCCACATGAATCAGAAACCCAGTTATCTAGGACTTCTCAATGCCATCGCTGTCGGTGAATCCCGCGGCCATGAACTGCTGTCGACCTGGGCTGCCTGCACCAGCAATCCGGGTGTTCGAGACGTGTTGACCACGGTCGCCGTACGGGAACGGGAGCACGGCGCGGCGTTCGCCAAGCGGGTCCATGAACTGGGCTTCAGCGTTCGCGAACGCCCCAGCGAGCGTTTTGACGCTGATCTGCTCATCGCCGCATCCACTGCCGACGACTGCACCAAGTTCGAAAAGATTCTGCGTTATGGAGAAATGGCCACAGAAGATCAATTGTCCAGGCTGTTCAAGGATTCAACGATCGATCCGCTGACCGGCGCACTGCTGGGCCGGTTCATCGCCGAAGAACGGGATAGCGAAAGACTGCTGCGAGCTTGTCATACGAGTCTCAAGGCTCCCGAAGCCGGAGACTCGGCTCTGCTGCAACAGCTTGCTGAACGGCTTGAACGACTGACGGCCACATTGGGTGAAATCAAGTCCATCAGGCAGGGCCAGTGAGCGACGACAGCAACGTGAGCGACAGACCCGTCAACGAGGACCTGCTCGAGCAGTTTCGGCCCGTCCTGGAGGACATCACGGAGCGAAGCACAATAACCGATCGA
>CAMDVY010000281.1 GCA_945878745.1 Klebsiella pneumoniae
CGCGAATGTGCTGATTGGGTTCGTCCACCTCTCCGGCATGAATGGACAGACGCACGCCGTGATATTTCTTGCGCAGTTCACGCATCTTGTCGAGAAAACGCAGCGGATAGCCCTTATCGTTGTCCTCCCGGCCCACGAGGTTGATCGCCACAATTTCCGGGTGGCGGGCCGCAAAAGCATAGATGAACTCGAGTTGATCCAGCGCATCAGGCAAAAATCGCACCAGCGAAAGCTGCATCCGCAATGTCACGCCGGTGGCGGCAACATCCGCGCGGGCCAGTCGTTGACGATAGATTTCCATGACCGCATCAGGATCGATGGCCTGACCATCCGGCGTCTTGAAACCACGGACATCAACCTGTGCCTCTAGATAGCTAAGACCCTCTTCGCCGAAAGCCTTCATGTTGAGAACGATGGTCTCCGCAGCAAGATAGGGATTGCTGAGCAGCCCCGACAACCGACTCCAGTGACCTTCAAAAAACTCGGCTCGACCTTCATGAGGCAGGTCCAGGACCAATCCTGATTCCCAGGCGCTGCGTTCTTCCGGGTCAAGAGATCTCAGCGGCTTGAACTCACCACGTTCGCACTCATCAAGCGCTGCATACTCGTCAGCTGGAATGGTTCGATAAAGAAGGAAGTAAGGGCTGTCTCCGTACTGGTCCCTTCCCGTCTTGCAGTTGTCCAGGTGAGTCTTGGTGTAGTACTCATAACCCTGCGCACTGGCATCCAGTGCCAGTTGAAAGTACCACTCGGGAAACACCGATCCGGCAATGTGATTATGCAAGTCGCCGCCTTTTGGCATGGCGTGCAGGAAGTGATACATGTCCGCCGGCGAAGCCGTCGCCTTGAACTGTTCGAACCACGCTGTCTCTTCCGCTGCACGTGCACTGGAGACGACAGACAGCAGGATCAGGGTTATTAAAAGACGGGTCCGAGAAACATGGAAAAAATCGTAGACACGCGAACTCACGTTTAAAACCCGACTATGACTGTTGCTTATCCGAGGGATGGCAATTTCAATGCCATTCCGGAATCAACGTCAGGCACCATCTCCACACGCAAGCGTTGGTGCAACCCAGATCGATCGTGGGGCAGCAATCCCCCTGTCCCAATGCGGCCTGCAGCGTTTTATTCACGCAGCTGCACCACCCGACGGCAGAGATGGGCGTGTGCGCGCAGATAGAGTGCAGGACACAGCAGGCATCAACGACCATGGATACGAGGTCTTTCAGGCATCACAGAACGAAGGCGACGCGGACTGGTTCTTCATCGACGCGCCATTCATGTGCAATCACAAGCCTGCGAACACGTTACGATCAGTTTCAGGGCGTAACGCCCAACGGAACACCTGTGTCAGGAGCCCGGTATCTGATCACGCGCGGTTTTCCAGTCCTGAACGATTTGGCGCACCACGCGACTGCCTACTTGCCAGGCCGCCTCCAGGGCCGGCACACCCTCCTCCGGATACGGTGCTGTGACGCTCCATGAAGCAGGTTTGTCGGGTGGAGGCATGGAAAAGTTACTGACGGTACGCAGCACCATCACACGATTGACGTCAACATGTCCGAGGCGGGCCAATCGATGCAGCGCAGTCAGGGTCCCGCTGTCTTCCATGTTGGTAGTGACGAACTCGGCATCCTTGCCGCCATAGAGTTTGACCCAGTCATTCGCCCAATGATTCAGTCTCGCGCCATGCCAGTAGGTGCTCGCAGACAAGGTGTCACCCATCATGACCAAGGGTTGCAGCTGCGCTTTTGGCATGGCCGAGTACAACGAGCGGAACTCGCGCAGACCAGCCGAGTCGGCCACTGGATGGTCACGCGTCAACTGATACGCCCAGTTCGCCAGAGCGGCATTAAGGGGAAAGTGAATCGTGTCCAGCGTCCAGCCGGTGCTGATATCTTCCGGTACTTGCGCAGGCGACTTGGCACCCAGCGGAATCAGACCATAAGGCCAACTATCAGGGATCTCCCGCGCATCGATCTCGTACAGCAAGTCGCCGTCGACGATGTGGCGCGCCCATACGGCACTGCCCAACGAGACGTCCTCCGGATCGCCCCCTGCAATACCGGCGATCAGCCAGTAAGCGCGTGAAAGATCAAAACGAGGATCCAGACCAAGCGCCATGATCGAAGCAGTCGCGTTGGGAATTCCCCCGCCAGTACAGAGTGCCAGCACACCATCGGAATTGCCGCGCAGCGGATACATACCCAGCGGAAAGTCCCACTCCTTACCCAATGGCATCCGCTCAACCCAAAACTGGAACTCGCCGGGATCATCTCCACTCAGCGCGCCATCTTCGAACATACTCACGACGACCACCTTGACAGGCCATGGTGCTGACGCTTCGGCCAGCGCCTTCAAGGGCAGCACAAGTGCGCACACTACTGCGCACAACAGGCCTGCAATAAGCAGGGACTGTCGATCTGCTCTGTACATGTTCATTCGTTCTCTCCAAGGGTCGATACTATTGAGGTTTCCTTTGCAGGTACAAACCACTCCCACAAGGCGGTTAACAGCGCGCCTGAAGCAACCGGAAATCCAAGCAGCATGGCGAGGTAGTCCGGAATCCACAGGCCATTGGACTGCAACGCACCAGGCAATAGCGTGAGACTGAACGACAGGACCATCGCCACCGCCAGAATCCGCAGGGACCGGCTGGAATTCGCCTGCATCCGCAGAACTCGAAATCCCGCCACCGCGATGAGCGCGAACATGAGCGAGGTCCCGCCATAGAGCACACCCGGTGGAAGTGCCTGGAATACCAGGGCGGCAATCGGAAACAAGCCCAGCAGAAGGAGCAGACCCGAAACAATGAGGCCCACGTATCGACTGGCCACGCCGGTCAATTGAATGACCGCGTTGGTCTGACCGAAAGTCGTATTGGGAAACGTGCCGAGCACCGCCGCCAGCACCGAATTGAATCCGTCCGCCAGCACGCCCCCTTTGATGCGTATCCAGTAAGCCGGGCCACGGACGGGCTCACCGGACAGCATCGCGGTAGCCGTCAGATCTCCAAAAGCCTCGGTCATCGTGATCAGGAAGATCGGCATCAACAACAGGAAGATGCCGACATCAAAACCCAGGGGATAGTGCAGCGGCTCAAGGAGGACCACGGCAGGTGAGCCCGCAAGGTCCGGCGCAGATGCATCTCCCACCGCCAGCGCAAAGAGATAGCCGGCAAGCAATCCACCGCAGATACCGGATAGCCTGAACCATGGCTGAGCCCGTGTGCTGAGCACCATGATCACGCTCGCAACGATTGCCGCTTCCAGCCAGACGAGGCTCTGCGTGTCCTGCGCCGCGACAGCCGCATGAAACAGACTTCGCAGGGAAGAACCGGCGAGCGTGAAACCGAGCAGGACGATCGTGACTCCGGCCACCGTCTGCGTAATGACTCGGTTCAACCGGTCCAGATATCGGCTGAGCACCATGGTGACCGCGGCACCTGCAGCCGCCGAACCGAGAATGATGCCTACCACCTCGGCCTGATCGGTGACGTGAGCTCCAAGGGCTACAGCAGCCAGCGTAACCGGCGCGATAAACGAAAAACTCGTGCCTTGTACAACCAGCAACCCGGAGCCAAGCGCGCCAAATCGGTAGATCTGAATGAAGGTGGCAATGCCAGACACCATGAAGGCACTACTGATGGCGTAGGTGGTATCGGAGGGCGAGAGTCCAATACTCCGTGCGATCAGCAGTGGCGCGGTCGCAATACCGGCAACGATGGAACACAGATGCGCAAACGCAGCCAGCAACGCCTTCATGGTCGGCGGTCGGTCGTGCAATCCGTAGAGCATGACCGGGCCACGCGCACCGATCGCCGCGTTGCCGTTCAGTTGTGCCCCGTGATTCTGGTGTGCATGAGCCATCGAGTCGATTGAGCAATTTTGGTGCCACATACGGGATCAATGCCCGGTCGGTGGCGTCGCAACCACAAATACGCCGCCCACATGCCCCGGGACCCGCGGCTTAACAAGCCTCCAAACAGGTGAACTCACACTGAGCGGGCGGGGCCATTCGCATGAAAATCGGTCAGCCGAACCCGCATCAGCACCAAGCTGGCGCGTTCGTCGGCGGAAAATGCGGGTTTCAAGACAATTTTTCGCGGCACGGAATCTGCAGGGAAGGAAGACCAACCCGCATCAAGAATGCGACAAGACCCAACATCGTCAGGAGGAGCTCATCATGCAACTGACCCAGGACATCATCATCACCGCCGACGATTTCGAGCGAGGTCAGGAGATCTACGATCAACTGGGGTTTGTCATCCTGCGCGGGCTCTATTCGGACGCGCTGCTGACGGCAATGGAAACGGAACTCGAGGCGGCGCAGCAACGGTTGATCGCCGGTGAACTCGACGAAAAATATGGCTCGGATCTGCTCGATGAACCTGGCGCAGTGATCGATGGAAAACCATATCGCCACTACGTGATCAACTGCACCGATCTATCCCCGGCCGCAGACACAGCCGCCGCTCATCCAGCCATCAAGACGATGGCCGATCGTTTGTTCAAGGCTGATGCCTGGGTGAATGACTACTCCCGCTTCGGTGTCGTCTTTCAGGATGCTCGGGCCGACTTCGGCTCACACTATTCTCGCATCGGCTGGCACTCCGACTTTCAGTCAGCAGAAGAAAGTACTTCTTGGCCAGGTTTTGCATTCACGATTCATATCGATGGGACATCACCGGCCAATGGCTTTCTCCGGGTGGTCCCGGGCTCACACAAGCGTGACATCGACAAGGACGAACTCGGTGCCTGTCGCTTCAATCCCATATCCGGAGAGATTCCCGTCTTTGCAGAGCGAGGTGATGTCATCCTGCACGACTACAAG
>CAMDVY010000282.1 GCA_945878745.1 Klebsiella pneumoniae
TCAATCTCCGACTTCACGGCAACAAAGGATCGGCTCAGTCGACCGAGCCACAGACCGAGCGTGCGAAGGGTCTCTGGTAGTTTTTCAGGCCCGATAACCAACAGGGTCACCACCGCCACCAGCAGAAGTTCGGAAAAGCCGATGTCAAACATGGGCGGGGGTCGATCAGTCCTGTTTGGTGGTCTGACGGACGGTTGTTGGTTCCGCCTGACCCTCGATGACATTGGCATCGGCGTTCAAGCTCTCCTTCTTTTCGTCGTCGGTTACCGCCTTGCGAAAGCCTTTGATGGCATTTCCCAGATCCGACCCAATCGACTTCAGGCGCTTGGGTCCGAAGACCAGAAGAACAATTGCGAGGATAACCAGTAGTTCAGTCAATCCCATGTTTCCGAGCATAGTCAGCTCCGTTTGCTTTGCGGCTATTGTAGTTCGTGGTCAGTCTTACGGTTGGCCTTTTCCTGCAGGCCGCCAATACCGAATCGTCCAGCCAGGGTTTCGAGCACCTTTTCAGGTGGTACTTCGAGGTGACAAAGCATGACCAAGGTATGAAACCACAGATCGGCGACTTCATTCACCAGTGCAGATGGGTCTGATCGGTGATCTTTGGCGGCAATAATCACTTCGGTGGCCTCTTCTCCTACTTTCTCGAGAATCTTGTTGAGTCCTTTGGCGTACAAGGAAGCAACGTAGGATTCAGTCGGATCTGCACCTCTACGTTCTGCCAGAACCCGGCCCAATTCAGTGATCACGTCCATACTTTCCTCGTTCTCGATGACTTCACAGGTTGCGAAGCAATAGGGTCAGCCCCGTGACGGCGCCCGCCAAGCCTGCAGAGGTCTGCCAGAGTTGTCCCTGCAGAGCGGCACTGCCGAGTGGATCCCAGAGGAGAAACGCTCCACCGGCTAGCAATACCGCCGCGAAGACCCGGCTGCGCAATTGCCTGCGTGTGGAGGTCAATCTGGTCTCAACTATCGCCGCCAGCATTTCAGCTTGTTCGGCCTGTTGTTGTTCCATGACCAGCAGTCGCCCCCGAACTTGTGGCAACCATGTCGGCAGCTGCGACAGCGCGACAAGGGTTTCCGGCAGTTTCGTCAGGGCTTGTTGCAATACGCTTACTGGACCGTGGTGCGTGAGCAGCCATTTCTCCATGAATGGTTTGGCCGTTTGCCACAAGTCCAGCTGCGGATACAGCATACGCCCGAGCCCCTCGACGTAGAGCAGCGTTTTTTGGAGCAGCACAAGTTGCGGTTGAATCTGCATATTAAAACGTTCGGCGGTCTGGAACAGTGCAGTAAGAAACTCGCCGAACGAAATCTCGCCGAGTGGTTTGGCGAAGTGGGGCTCACAGACTTCCTCTATGACCGACGCGAATTCTCTCAAATCGGTGCGGGCCGGAACCCAGCCCGATTCAATATGCAGTTGAGCGACTCCCCGATAGTCACGATTGAAAAACGCCACCAGATTGCGAGCCAGGTATTCCTGATCGTTCGTCGTCAGTGACCCGATGATTGCGCAATCCAGCGCGATATAACGGGGATCCTCGGGATCGCTGATGTCGACGAATACATTGCCCGGGTGCATGTCTGCGTGAAAGAAATTGTCGACGAAGACCTGTTGAAAGAACGTCTCCACCCCGCGGTTGGCGAGCAGTGCCTTGTCGACGCCAGCTGCGTCCATTTGATCGATCGCGGATATGGGTATACCCGTGATGCGCTCCATGACCATGACCCGTGTACTGCAGAGTGCGTGGTGCACACGAGGCACATACAGGAGTCGGGAGTGCGCGAAATTGCTGCGAAGCGTGGAAGTGTTTCGAGCTTCCTGGGCCAGATCCAGTTCTGCATGAATCGTACGATCGTAGTCGTCAACGATCTGCCTGAGCCGAAGTCGCCGAATGTTCCTGGAGCGGGCTTCGAGACGTCTCGCTGCTTCATCCAGAAATTGCAGTGTTTCTTCGATACTGGTCTGGATATCCGGACGCACGACCTTGATCACCACGGATTCGCCATTGAGCAGTCGGGCGGCGTGTACCTGTGCAATGGAGGCCGATGCCAGTGGGGTTGTCTCGATCTCGCTGAAGACCGTATCGAGCGGTCTGCCGAGCCCGGCTTCGATGATTTGCATGGCCTTCGAGGCGGAAAACGGTGGCACCCGATCCTGCAAACGAGAAAGTGCGAGGGCGATTTCTGGTGGGACCACGTCCGGGCGGGTGGAAACCAGTTGGCCCAGTTTGATGTACACAGGCCCAAGTTCGATGAGCGCGTTGGCCAGTCGTTTGCCGACCACCTCGGCGGTGTCTGTTCGAGAGCTTGTCAGACGTACAAGCAAGTGCAGCCAGCCGGGCAGAGGCACATCCTTGAGCGGCGCGTACTTGACCAGGCTCAGCAGTCGATACCGCAGTGCTACGCGGAAAAGCCGCCATGCGTGCACCTTCACCGTCGTTGCTCTTCATCCTTGATGCGCGAGGCCAGGCGATCGATCCTTAGTCGGAGTTCGTCCAGGGCATCCAGTAGTGCATTGGTGTCTGCCCGGGTGACGAAGTGATTGGCCGCAGTCTTTTCCAGCGCCAGACCAACACCTTCCGCCGCACTGCGAAAGGCCGACACGGCAAGCTCGGCGCCACCGAGCATGGTCTGGGCCGTTTCTGGTCCGAGGAATCGTGTAAGCGGAGCAAGCAGATATGGAGAGAAAGCGGCCAGTGCTGTGGACAATTCGAGCAAGACTGTCTCGTCACCTTCGATCTGAATGCCGTCGATCCGCGCCGGCGCAGACAGCCAACGCGCCAGATCCGCCCCGTTGCCGGTGACGACGACGTTCGGCTTCTCGTCCACTGTCGGACAACAAAGCAGCTCGCCATTCTTGACCTGCAGAAAAAACGAGAGCGCAGGAAGCGTGCAAATAACCTTCACCAGCCGCCCCTCGAGAGCCAACAGTCGTTCGCGCATTGCGGGATCGCTCTCCAGGCCCGCGCGGGACAGGTTGGTGGCAATGCTTGCCATCGCATCCTCGATCATGCCCATGCCTTTACTCCACGATGGATCGCCGCAACGCCGCCGGCCAGAGGGTGGTGCGTGACGTCCGTCAGCCCGGCATCTTCCATCATCAGCGCAAGTGCGGCAGGGCGTGGGTGGCGTTCGATGGATTCAACCAGATACTGATAGGGCGCGGAATCGCCTGCCACCCACTTGCCGAACGCTGGCCACAGGGCCTGGTACCCTTTGTACAGGGTGCCGAGAAGTGGGTCGTCGGGCAAAGAAAATTCCAGGACCACCAACACACCACCGGGTTGAAGGACGCGTCGGATTTCTGTCAGTGCAACCTCTTTGCTGGTGAAATTGCGCAGGCCGAAACTGATTGTCACGGCGTGAAAACTGTTGTCTGCGAAGGGTAGTGCCTCGGCCCGGGTTCGGCAGAATTGCACACCGGCGATACCTGCGTCATACAGACGATCGCGCCCAACCGTCATCATCTGTGGATTCAGATCGGCAAGAACAACCTTTCCGAATTCGCCAACCACCGGTTGGAGCAAAGCCGAAAGGTCGCCGGTACCGCCCGCAAGATCAAGCACACTCTGACCCGCGGCCAGCCCTGTCATGTCAACGGCCATTCGCTTGAACAGCCGATGAGTACCAAACGACATGATGTCGTTCATGGTGTCGTACCGGGAAGCAACACGCGCGAAGACGTCCTGCACCAGACGAGTCTTTTCAGTGGCGGTCACCTGACGGTGGCCGAAGTTCACACCATTGAGATCGCTCATGTCAGCCGGCTGGGTGGTGAATAGTCGGCTGCAAGTCTACGCTTTCGGTGCCCACTGTCCCACGGCGATGACGGGTAGTCTCGACGCATTGGCTTCCTTGAGTTCGGTCAGGTAGTCCTGCCAGTAGCGGGATTGATTTTCACCGAGATCCCGCAGGTAGTCCCAACCGTACAAGCCGGTGTCGTGGCCATCGTCAAAGGTGATGCGGATGGCATAGTTGCCTACCGATTCGATACCGCTGATGTGGACATATTTTTTGCCCGTTTGCAGCGTTCGATCGGCGTCACCATGACCGCGTACTTCTGCGGAAGGCGAAAAGACCCGCAACAGCTCTGCAGGCAATTCGAATGCCTGATCCGGATAGGTGAGCACCAGAGTTCGGCTCGATTTGCGATAGTTGATACGGGTTGGTGCGGCCATGGTTTAGAGGATGTAGCGTGACAGGTCCTGGTTGGCGGCCAGCGATGCAAGCTGTCCGGTGACGTAGGCTGCATCGATGACCACTTCGGTTACCGCATTGTCGCCTGCGTTGAACGAAATTTCTTCCAGCAGCTTTTCCAGCACGGTATGAAGACGTCGCGCGCCAATGTTTTCGGTGCTTTCGTTGACCGACCATGCAAGTTCGGCGATCTTCTCAAGGCCGTCGTCGGTAAACCGCAGGGTCAACCCCTCGGTAGCCAGCAGCGCCTGGTACTGCTCTGTCAGCGACATGTTGGGTTCGACCAGGATTCGCTTGAAATCGCCCGGACTCAGTGCTGCCAGTTCCACGCGAATGGGCAACCGTCCCTGTAACTCAGGAATGAGATCCGAAGGCCGGACCAGATGAAACGCACCGGAGGCGATGAACAGGATGTGGTCGGTGCGAATCGTTCCATATTTGGTGGTGATGCTGCTGCCTTCGATGAGTGGCAACAAATCTCGCTGTACGCCTTCTCGGGAGACATCAGCACCGACACCTTCCGAGCGTTTGGCGACTTTGTCGATTTCATCAATGAAAACAATGCCGGTCTGCTCGACCGCGGTAACAGCGCGGGTGCGGATATCGTCTTCGTTCACCAGGCGGGCCGC
>CAMDVY010000283.1 GCA_945878745.1 Klebsiella pneumoniae
CCTGGTGGATCCTGGGTGTCTAACTGAACCAGTGCCTGAAAGTGACGCAGGGTTTCAGCTTCGATATCAGTCCAGTTGGGCTCGGCTGCGTTCAGACCGCTGGTGCAGATCAGTAGCGCGGTGCTGAACATCGACACACAACGTTTCCACTGAATCATCCTGGATTCCCCTCAAGTTGATGCACCACCGTAAGCTGTGCGCCTGTCAGGCGCAACTGCAGATCAGGCTGTCTCCGATCAATGGCCAAACGGATGTTCGCCCTTTCGCTTGCGCTGGGAAGCCCGCTGCAGATCGTCTCGAACCCGCGCAAACACGCTGTCCCAATCACCCGCCTTTGGCTGTCTGATGAGCCGCATGCTCGGATACCAGGGTGTGTCCTCCCGATTCCAGAGGTACAACCAGTACGCCGCATAGTTGAGCAGGTTCCAGATTGGACGACCCAACGAGCCGCTCAGATGCGCCACTGATGAATCGGTCATGATGACCAGATCCAGCGCCTCTATGCACGCAGCCGTCTCTGCAAAATCTTCGACCCTTGCGCCCAGATCGATCATCACCGATGCGGCGCCATGTTCAGCGAGGTCACCTTCCCGCGGCCCTTTTTGCAGCGAATAGAGTTGCACACCGGGAGTGTGGGCCAGAGGCATAAATCGTTCGACGCCAACGGAACGCTTGTGATTGCGTTTGAAGGTAACGCTACCCGACCAGATCACGCCAACACGCAATCTCCCATCTGGTGGGTCCAGCAACGTGCGCGCTCGGACACGTGCAGCCTCAGGGATGAAAAGGCGCGGCGGTGGCGGCAGATTGTCGAGCGTGGCGCGAAACAAACCGGGTAACGCCATGAGCGGTGCCTGCAGCGCCGCGTCACTGGGCAGAGGACCAGCCGGGTCACAGAGTTCATCAACCCCATCGAGTTCGGCAAACAAACGGCGCAGGGGCGTTTTGCACTCCAGATAGACCTTCGCCCCCTGCGCCTTTACCCAAGGCAGGAAACGTACGGCCAACAGCGTGTCGCCAAAACCCTGTTCGGGATAAAAGTAGATGGCGCGCCCACCCGGATCCTCTCCTCTCCACTCGGGCAGCGCACTGGAACGCTTCTCAACTTCACCAATCTTCCAGCGCCACTCATACTCTGCCCATCCGGCAGCGAAGTCGCCCAGGTAGAGATGGCTGACGGCGCTGTCCCAACGGGGATTGGCGTTGTTCGGATCGATACGGGACGCGGCCGCAAACTCTGCTAACGATTCAGTAAAGCGGCCTGCATCTCGCAGGGCGATGCCATAGTTGTGCCGCGTGTTGTAGTCGCTGGGTGCAATGCTTGCCGCTTTTGAGTGTGCAGCCAGCGCTTCATCGAGCTGATCCAGATCCTTGAGCGCGTTACCCAGATTGGAGAGAAAACCTGAATCGTTGGGCTTGAATTCAAGAGCTCGCATGTAGCAGGCCACAGCGGCATCGAATTCCTGTCGAATGCGGTGCGCGACGCCAAGATTTGACCAGATCGCGGCATCGGTCGGAACGCTGGCGAGGAACTGCCGATAGAGCCCTATGGCTTCAACATGACGGCCGGCCTTGTGAGTCTCGACGGCTTTGGCACGCAGCGCCTTCAACTCCTCAACGGTTGGAGTCCTGTCCTGGTTGTCCTTGACGGTAATCATCCTGAAAATTCGATGTCCTTCGATGTTTCCAATGAAAGCACAGCTTTCCAACGGTGCTGCATCGATGAGGCGAATCACCGATCGTGCTGACCTGTTGGTTGGTTCAGTCGGCCTGTTTTGAACCTGGCGCGCCAGCGCTCACCAAGGCATCTGACGCCGCCGCCCACTGAAAGTCAGCCATCATCTTTTCGTGTCGCCGTTCCACTCGCGACGCAAGTCTCGGGTCCGTAAAGATGAACTGTCGATCGGCCTTGATCGCCTCCAGCACCAGACGGCCGACGATATCGGGATTGATGCCTTTGCTGATGTCACTGGCGCTCACGTTTTCGGCAACGATGGATTCCTGCGGTCCAAAACGAGTGGGCCGATTTCGCGGCGCATCAAAGATGTTGGTGCTCACGCCACCTGGGCACAGAACGGACGCGCCGAATCCACCCGTGCGCCCTTCCTGACGCAGCACCTCAGTCAGCCCTACTACCGCGTATTTCGTGGAGTTATAGGGGCCCCAGGCAGGCATGCCACCCAGTACTCCAGCCATGGACGAGGTGTTGACGACGTGTCCACCTTCCTGTTGGCGTTTGATGTGCGGGAGAAAAGCCTGGCATCCATGCACCACACCCAGGAAGTTCACACCGATGACCCAGTTCCAGTCACCTTCGGAACAGGCCTCCATGAGACCACCGCTGGTCACGCCGGCGTTGTTGCACACCACGTGTACCTTGTTGAAGGTTCGCAGTGTCGCGTCAGCTGCCCCGAACACGGATGCACGATCTGAAACGTCACAGATCAGGGTTGCGATCCTACTGGCGTCGCGGAGCGAACACTCTGCGCGCACTTGCGCAGCGGCGGCCGACAGAGCCTTGCTTTCAATATCAGCCATCATCACTCGCATGCCTGCGCGTACAAACGCGCGGGTCATACCGAGCCCAATGCCGCTGGCCGCCCCGGTCACAAACGCTACCTTGTCGTTGAAATCCTGCATCGTCCCTCCTACCAGACTTCAAACTTCTTCGTGCCCTCAATCCGACGTAACACCGGGTGGCGAACCACCCGGTTGTCGCTTCGGTTATCGATTGGCGATGGGCACCAGTTTTCGCGGCGCCGGTCCGATGTAATCCGCACTCGGACGAATGATGCGGTTGTTGCTGCGCTGTTCCATGACGTGCGCGGTCCAGCCGCTGACACGTGAACACACGAAGATCGGCGTGAACAACTTGGTGGGGATGCCCATGAAGTTATAGACCGAGGCGTGGAAGAAGTCGGCGTTGGCAAACAGCTCCTTCTGATCCCACATCACCTTTTCAATGGCACAGGACACCGGATACAGCACTTTGTCGCCGACTTCAGTGGCCAGCTTTTCAGCCCACTGTTTGATGATGACGTTGCGCGGGTCGGAAGTGCGGTAGATCGCATGCCCAAAGCCCATGATCTTGTCTTTGCGGATGAGCATGTCCAGCACACCCTGTGTTGCCTGATCTGCAGTCTGGAACTTCTCGATCAGTTCCATGGCCGCTTCGTTGGCCCCTCCGTGCAGCGGACCGCGCAGAGAACCGATGGCAGCGGTCACACAGGAATGCATATCCGACAGGGTCGACGCGCACACCCGAGCGGTGAAGGTCGATGCATTGAATTCATGCTCTGCGTAGAGAATGAGGGATACGTCCATCACCTGGCGATGCATCGCACTGGGCGTCTTGCCGGACAGTGTCTTCAGGAAGTGACCGGCCAGGGTGTCTTCATCCGACTCGGTGTCGATACGCACACCCTCGTGGGTGAATCGATACCAGTAGTTGATGATGCCGGGCAGCGTCGCGAGCAGACGATTGGCGACCTTCTGCTGGTTGGAAAAATCACCTTCCGGTTCCAGATTGCCGAGCATCGAGCAGCCGGTCCGCATCACATCCATTGGATGGGCTGATGCCGGAATACGCTCAAGCACTTCGAGCAAGGTCGCAGGCAATTTTCGCTGCGACTTCAGATCCTTCTTGTACGCCGCCAGTTGCGTGGCATTGGGCAATTCACCGTAGAAGATCAGATAGGCCACTTCTTCAAACCCGGCGTTGCTCGCGAGGTCGGAAATATCATAGCCACGATACGTCAGGCCCGTGCCTGTCTTGCCTACCGTACACAGCGCGGTATCGCCGGCGCTCTGGCCCCTCAGCCCTGCGCCACCCAGTTTTTTCTCTACCATCAGTTTGCCCCCCGGTTGCTCTGAAACAGCTCATCGAGCTTTTTTTCGTATTCGTGATAGCCCAGGTGATCGTACAGTTCCATGCGGGTTTGCATGAGGTTGACCACCGAAGCTTGCGTGCCTTCGTTGCGAATTGCCGAGTAGACCGCTAACGCCGCCTTGCTCATGGCCCGAAACGCGGACAGCGGATAAAGCGCCATGCTGATACCCACGTCCCGAAGCTGCACGGCAGTATACAAAGGCGTTTGTCCGAATTCCGTCAGGTTCGCAAGAACCGGCACTCGAGCGACTTCGACCACGGGTTTGTACATGTCGATGTCGGTCATCGCTTCAGCAAAAATGGCATCAGCACCGGCTTCGACGAATCGCCCTGCCCGTTCCACCACTGCGTTGAAGCCATCCACCGCCAGCGCATCCGTGCGGGCCATTACCACAAAGTCAGGGTCGGTCTTGGCATCCACGGCCGCCTTGATCCGGTCACACATTTCTGCGATGGAGACGATTTCCTTGTTCGGACGATGACCACATCGCTTCTGAGCCACCTGGTCCTCGATATGCACGGCGCCTGCGCCAGCGCTGATCATTTCCTTGATGGTGCGGCTGATATTGAACGCCCCGCCCCAGCCGGTGTCGATATCCACCAGCAGCGGCAGGCTGCATGCGGCGGTGACCCGGCGGACGTCTTCCAGGACGTCATTCATGCTGGTCATGCCCAGATCCGGCAGCCCGTACGACGCATTGGCGATTCCCGCGCCGGACAGATAGATCGCCTTGAACCCGCTGTGCTCCGCGAGCATCGCCGCATAGGCGTTGATGGCACCGGGAATCTGCAGTGGATTCTCCGCAGTAATCGCTGCACGAAATTTTCGACCTGCACTCATGGGTTCGATCTCCTGTGAGGATTTGACGATTCAAGTAAGTAAATCAACGGGATGAAGCTCATTCTTCGAAAGGCACGACGTGCTCCGCAAAGCGCTG
>CAMDVY010000284.1 GCA_945878745.1 Klebsiella pneumoniae
GTCGATGGCCAGTCGCTGCGCATCAGCGCGATTCAGCACCACGTAGCTTGCCCGCGCGCGGGCACGAATGGGATCGGCAAGACCGGTCAGTTCGTCCGAGCCAAAATGTTCATACAGGGCGATCAGTTGCGGTGACTCGCCCCCGCGGGTCTTTGTTGGGACGCCTGTCTTGGTCGGAACGGGCTTTGTCGGAACGGGCTTTGTCGGAAAGTAGTAGCCTGGAATCCCGCCCGTCCCGACGGCGAGCAGACGTACCCCCGGATCACCACCCTTCAGCGCGCCGCCCACCTCGGTCTGGAAGTTGGTCCAGGCTTGCGGCGAGTTCCAGCCAGGCGACCAGGCAAACGGCAAGAGCTCCGCGGGGCGATCTCCGGCGTCCGCACCGTTTTGCCCCTCCATTGAAAAGTTGAGGGCTGAATCGGGATCCTGGGTGGAGCGTGGTTCATGCACAAAGACGACCGCGCGCGCCGCGGTTCGGCCGGATTGACGATGTGGCGCACGCGCCAGACCCCGGCCGTGCATGCGAAAGCTCGCCGAAGGTGCAGCCTGAACAACACCTTTGAATTGCGGCAGATCCACTTCCATATCCACCAGCACGGCATCGAGATTTTCCGCATCCGACGAGCCACCACGCAGTCGTCCCAGCCAGCGCCAGGACTCGAGCGTACCGATGGAGCGGTCGTAGTATGCCGGGTCGAAGTTCTGAAAGTACCGTTGTGCACGCCCTTCCATGTTCACCAAGGTACCGGTCGCCTCGGCAAAAGTGGCGGCGGGCAGGACCACATCAGCCTGCTGCGCAGTGCCGGTCATCTGGTGATCGATGACCACCAAGCGGGCTTGACCGAGCAATCGTGCAAGCACCGGCTGCGACAGCCGTCGATCCAGATCATTCTCCAGCACGATGACAACGGCCTCGCGCTCGGCAACGGTTTCAAGCGAATCTTCCAGCGCCTGCGCACCGAACATCGCCATACCCAGACTGTTGGTTTCAGCCACGGCCAGACTGAGCTGCACAGCCGGGTTGAGTTTGTGCAGTGCCCACGCGACATTGGCCGCCGCGTGGAGGACGTCGAGAGATCCACTACCCGTACCCGAAACAATCAGCGGGCGTTTTGCCGCACGTAGCGCCGTGACAATTTCCTGCACAGGAATCGTCAGTTCATCGTCAGTACTTTCCAGCCGCGACGCTTGTGGATCCAGTGCGTTTGCCACGGCGAAGCCAAGTGCTGCGATTTGATCCGGGGTCAGTCGCAGCGTTTGTGCTGCGACATCGTCCAGGCCCGTTGCTGCGGGGGTGGCGATGTACACAGGGTTCAGTGCGCGCTGGGCGATGTCAGCCGCCGACTCGGCCTGCCATTCTGGCACCCGCTTGTCGCGAGTCATGTCCAGGGCCTTGCCTCGGGCAGCCTGTCGCAGTGCCAGCGCAACCCGGGGTGCGGTCGCGATCACGTCTTCCCCGAGCACCAGCACGGCGTCAGCATCGTCGATCGCACGGATGGTCGCGGCGGCCACCGGACCTTGGTCGAGGATGCGCAGCACAGCGGCGGTCAGCGCGGAGTCCTGTCGTGTCATGCCACTCGTGAACGCATTCGCGCCAACCAGCGCACGCAGCATGTAGTTGGCCTCCAGGCTGGCACGTGGAGAGCCGATGCCAAGAACTGGCAAACCGGATGCGATCAACTCGCGCACGCGAGTCAGCACCTGGTCAGTGGTCACTGCAACAAGCTCACCGTTCTTTCTGACGAGAGGCTTGCGTGGTCGATCCGTGCGATTCACGTAGCCATATCCGAACCGGCCGCGATCGCACAGGAAGTAGCCGTTGATCTCGCCGTGATACCGATTTTCAATGCGGCGCACCGTGCCGTATCGTTCCCCCGGAGAGATGTTGCAGCCGACCGCACATCCCGCGCAGATGCTCGGTGCAAACTGCATGTCCCACTTGCGCGCATAGTGTTCCGAATGGGTCTTGTCCGTGAAAACACCGGTGGGACAGATTTCGGTGAGATTGCCGGCAAACTCGCTCTCCAGGGTGCCGGGTTGCTGACGACCGAAATAAACGTTTGCCGCCGAGCCGAATACACCAAGGTCCGTGCCCCCGGCATAGTCGTTGTAATAACGAACACAGCGGTAACAGGCGATACAACGATTCATCTCGTGCGCGATGAAGGGACCGAGTTCCTGATTTCGATGCGTTCGTTTCGTGAAGTGGTACTGGCGCTTGTGGTGCCCGGTCATCACGGTCATGTCCTGCAGATGACAATGACCACCCTCCTCACAGACCGGACAGTCGTGCGGGTGGTTGGTCATGAGCAGGGAAATGACACCTTCGCGAAAGTCCTTCGCCTCAGGGTCAGCAATCGACAGGTAGCTGTTCTCACCCACCGGTGTCATGCACGCCATGACGATGCGGCCAACCTTGTCAGCGTCATCGCGATAGAGTTTGACGGCACATTGACGGCAGGCACCGACACTGCCCAGTGCGGGGTGCCAGCAGAAATACGGCAGATCAACCCCGCTGCTCAGACAAGCCTGCAGCAGGTTGTCCCCGGGATCGACCTCGAACTGTTCACCGTCGACGTGGATTGTTGCCATCGTTTACCTCGAGCCGCTGCGTAGCCGGCCCAATTGTTCCTCAGGCCCTGCCGGCCATGCTTGTTTCAATTTCCGGATTTACCCTGCCGAGCGTCGCTGCGACACCTGCATCGAATTCCGCACGAAAGAATTTCAATGCCGACTGCAACGGTTCCATGGCACCTGGCGCGTGCAGACAGAACGTCTTGCCCGGGCCAAGCCAACCCGTGAGTTTGATCAGCACATCGATGTCCTCAGCACGGCCCTGACCAGCCTCCAGCGCACGCAGAATCTTCACACTCCACGGCAGGCCATCTCGACAGGGTGTACACCAGCCGCAGGATTCCCGTGCAAAGAACTCCTCAAGATTGCGCACCGCTGACACCATGCTCTGATCGTCCGCAACCACCATGATGAGCCCGGTACCCATGCGGGAACCGGCTTTGCCAATCGTGTCGTAGTCCATGGCCAGATCAAGATGGCTCGGCAGCAGGAAATCCGTGGACGCACCACCGGGCAGCCAGGCCTTGAGCTTGCGGCCACCCTTCATGCCACCGGCATGGTCTTCAAGCAGCTCGCGCGCAGTCGTCCCGATGGGTAATTCCCAACAACCCGGTGTATTCACGCGGCCGGAACAACCATACATCTTGGTACCCGAGTCAGGACTCTTGCCTTGTGACAGGTTCTTGAACCAGTCCGCGCCGTTGCCAACGATGTGAACGACACTGGAGAGCGTCTCTACGTTGTTGACGATGGTAGGGCGTCCCCACAGACCCGCAATCTGCGGAAAAGGCGGTTTCGCACGCGGCGTTGCACGACGCCCCTCAAGCGAATTGATCAGCGCCGTTTCTTCACCACAGATATATCGACCCGCGCCTGTGTGAACGTATAGCTCAAAGTTCCAGGGACTACCGAGAATGCGTCTGCCGATGTAACCGGCGGCGCGCGCTGCGCTCACTGCTTCATTCAGCCGTTTTGCGGCTGTCACATATTCGCCACGCAGAAAGATGTAGCCGACGGTCGCCTGAATCGCATAGGCAGAGATCAACATCGCCTCGACCAGCTGATGTGGCACCTGCTCCATCAACAGACGATCCTTGAAGGTACCAGGCTCCATTTCGTCCGCATTGCAGACCAGGTACTTTTCGCCTGCATCCGGACCCATGGGCACCAGGCCCCACTTGACGCCGGTCGGAAACCCGGCACCCCCGCGGCCACGCAGATTGGCTGCCTTGACAATCCCCTGCACGTCCGCGGGCAGGAGTTCCTTGATCACGCGACGAAACACGCTGTAGCCGTTTTCGGCTTCGTAACCTGCAAAGTCGAGAGGTCCAGCGCTGCGATCGATCAATCGGGTCAACGGACGCTGATACTGTGGATCGGTGGCGCTGCGCAGGCTCATGTGTACTGCTCCAGCAGATTCGCGACCTGCGCCGGTTCGAGTGGACCATGCAGATCGTCGTCGATCATCAGGCAGGCGCCACGATCACAGGCACCCAGACAGCAGATCGGCAGCAGCGTGAAGCGGCCGTCACGAGTGGTCTCGCCCAGCTGCACACCCAACCTGGCAATCAAGGCCCCGCTCAGCTCATCGTAGCCGGTGAGGTGACACGCAATACTGTTGCAAACCTTGATGACATGCCGACCAACCGGAAGACGAAAAATCAGGTTGTAGAAGGTAGCGACGCCTTCAAGTTCAGCAGCGGGAATGCTCAGCTCTGCAGCAATCGCCGGGATCGCACCATCCGATACCCAGCCACGATGGGCCTGAACCACCTTGAGCGCTTCGATACTCGCCGCGCGTGGATCCGGGTAATGCCCGATCTCATGCCGGATTTGTGCGCGCTCGGTGTCGGTCAGCTGGAACGACGCTGGTGCATCCACATCAACCACGTTGAGCAGTCTGTTACTCATCGATCGACGTCCGACATGACAAAGTCGATCGATGCGATATAGGCGATGAGATCCGGCACCATCTGGCCACGGATCACACTGGGGATCTGTTGCAGGTGGGCAAAACTGGGTGTGCGAATGCGTGTTCGATAACTCATGGTGCTGCCATCACTGGTCAGCGTATATCCATTGATGCCCTTGGTGGCTTCGACCATCTGCGACGTTTCTCCAGCCGGCATCACCGGTCCCCATGACACATCCAGAAAATGTGTGATCAGTGTTTCGATGTCTTTCAGCGTCCGCTCTTTCGGCGGTGGACAGGTCAACGGGTGGTCAGCCTTGTACGGCCCTGCCGGCAT
>CAMDVY010000285.1 GCA_945878745.1 Klebsiella pneumoniae
CCGCCTTTTTGCGCGGCGAACGCAGCGCGGATCAAACCAATTGCGTCTTTGACACGTGGTGCCGGCGCCGCATCCCAGGGCATGGAATACCAGTCGCGGTTCATGCGCTCGGTACCTGTGCCAAGACCCAGGATCATTCGACCACCAGACAACTCATCGATATCCATAGCCGCAGAAGCTGCCAGCATTGGCGTGCGCATGAAGGCATAGGCAATAGCGGAACCGATCTCGATGCGGCTGGTTGCACCTGCCACTGCTGCCAGACGAACCAGTCCATTGGCGTTGAAGAATTCGATCGTCCAGACCGACGCAAAGCCAGCAGCTTCGGCACTTCGCGCGGTGCTGATCATGCCAGCGAGGGTTGGCGCGCCCAGTATCAATCCGTATCGCATGTGTCCTACTCCTGGTTCGCGTTAGTGTGGCGGGATCAGTGATGAATGTATGGACCCCGTTCCTGGCACCTGGCGCGCCAGCGTTTGAATGGCAAGCTCCGCTTCACGCAGAGGAAAATCGTGAGTGTGCATGGGTCGCAACTTTTCTCGCTCGCGTTCGATGACACGAATGGCTTGTCGATAACCGGTCGACGTCACGCCGATTGCACCCATGATCGTGATTTCTTTCATCACCACCAGATCAGAAACAAATCCGTCAACGGGTTTGAAACCCTTTACACCGGCCAGCACGATGCGACCACCCGGCCGCACCATGCGCAGGGCATCGACGACAGGCTGAGTTGCATACGCACTCACATCCACAACCACATCGGCGCCTCGGCCATTGGTTATCGCCTTTACCCGCTGAACGGAATCTTCCAGCTGCACATTGATGCAATGATCCGCGCCGAAGAGTTTTGCCACCCGGAACTTGTCGGCATCCGCCGCAAGGCCAGTCACGATGATGGTGCCGGCGCCCGCTTCACGGCACGCCAGAACACTCGCCAGTCCTCGTTGACCCGGCCCGAGAATGACGACGGTTTCTCCAGGTTGCAGGCGTGGCATCTCCACTGCCCAGCGAAACCCGGCGCCGAGCGGATTGAACATCACCGCCAGTTCCGGTGGCAGGGTCGGATCGACACGATGCACAACACTGTTCGGATGCAGATACATGTACTGGGAATACGCACCCCACAATCCCGGTGCATCAGTCAGCGGTATGTAGGAGTAGATGCGGCGATGGTCACACAGATGGTAGGTACCACCCAGACACGGCTGACAGTGACGGCAGCTCAGCATGGTCTCCACGGCAACACGATCACCGACGTCCACACCCCATCGCTGTGCGGCGCGATCCCCGATGGCTGCAATGCGCCCTAACGGCTCATGTCCAGGAATGACCGGCATCGGCGTGCGCAACACGCCTTCAAACTGTTCGTAGTCACTGCCGCAGATGCCGCACACCTCGACCTCGAGCAAGGCCGAGTCGGCATCAATATCAGGAATGGGAATATCTCTGGGTTCAAGCGTGCGAACGCCTGTCTGAACCATCGCAAACGACGCCTTGGGCAGCATCCCCATCCGTCTTCCCCTCCCGCGGTAGTCCCCCGTGTTAAGGTAAGACTACGAACTGCCTCTGAACTGCGCAATGAGCAAAAAGGTCATCGTTGTGGGTGGTGGCAATGCCGCCCTCTGTGCTGCGATCAGCGCGCGTCTTGCCGGCGCCGACGTTCTCGTTTTCGAGCGCGCACCAGTAACCCTCGCAGGTGGCAATTCCCGCTTCACGGCAGGTGCGATGCGTACCGTCTACAACGGGCTGGACGACATCGTTCGACTGATGCCTGAACTCACCGAAGCTGAGCGCGATCGAAATGACTTCGGCAGCTATTCACGCGAGGACTTTCTCGGCGACCTTGGTCGGGTCACCCAGTATCGATGCGATCCGGATCTCGCCGATCGCCTGGTGAGCGAGAGTCTGCCGACACTGCAGTGGATGCGCGAACAAGGTGTCCGCTTCCTGCCCCTCTATGGCAGGCAATCGTTTGAAGTGGATGGTCGGGTGCGATTCTGGGGTGGCCTGGTGGTCGAAGCATGGGGCGGAGGGCCCGGGCTCATCGAAGCGCTGACAGCACGCGCTTTGTCTCTGGGTGTGGATATCCGCTACGGACATCGGGTGCGCGCCCTGCTGGGTTCTGCTGCTCAGGTCACTGGTGTTCGTGTCGAACACGACGACACCATCGTAACCTGCGACGCGGATGCGGTAGTTCTTGCCAGCGGTGGCTTCGAAGCAAATACAGCCTGGCGCAGTCGTTATCTCGGTCCAGGGTGGGACCTCGCCAAAGTCCGCGGCACTCGATTCAACACCGGCGACGGCATCGAGATGGCAAACACGCTCGGTGCAGCGGTGCGTGGTCACTTCAGTGGTTGCCATGCTGTGCAATGGGATGCCAATGCGCCTGAGTATGGTGATCTGGCGGTAGGTGACGGTTTCCAGAAACACTCCTACCCGTTCGGTCTGATGATCAATGTGAATGGGCAGAGGTTTGTCGATGAAGGCGCAGATTTCCGTAACTTCACTTATGCACGATACGGCCAGGAAGTGCTTCGTCAGCCCGCCCAGATTGCCTGGCAAGTCTTCGACGCCAAGTGCGACCGCTTGTTGCGCGATGAATACCGGATCCGCCAGGTGTCCAGGGTCACCGCTGCCTCATTGCCCGCGCTCGCCGCCCGCATGGAAGGCATCAATGTCGACAACTTCATCTCGACCATTGAAACTTATAACAAGGCTGTTCAAACGAATGTGGTGTTCAACCCGACGATACGTGATGGTCGTGGAACGGCGGGCATCAGCCCGCCAAAATCAAACTGGGCGCAGACTCTGGATACACCGCCATTCAATGCGTATCAGGTGGGATGCGGAATCACGTTCACGTTTGGTGGTCTGCATGTCGATGCCAACGCGCGTGTTATGGCGCAGGACGGCCAGGCCATTACCGGCTTGTTTGCTGCGGGTGAACTGGTCGGCGGATTGTTCTACTTCAACTATCCCGGTGGATCCGGGCTGACCAGCGGTGCAGTCTTCGGGCGTTTGGCCGGCGCGTTGGCGGCTGGCAGTTAGCCTCGACCAAACAACAATTTCTTAGCCAAAAATGCTGCTGAGCCGGTTCGTTACAGCAGGAGCGATCTCCCGCTCGCGATCTTCGATGATTCCAACAATCGCGGTCGGAGACCGCTCCTACGGCGGCGGGAGGTGTGCCAATTGCCTGTAGGAGCGATCTCCTGATCGCGATCTTCGATGATCCCAACAATCACGGTCGGAGACCGCCTACAGCGGGAGGTGTGCCAATTATCTGCAGGAGCAAGGTTGGCTCTGCAGCACTCACGTGTTCGCGGTACTTTTACCTGTTAGTTTAAGTACGGGCGCCATCGTCGGAGCCAGATCGCCCAGTTGATCTTCAAGAGATGAACCTTCGAGCAATCCTTCAATGAATTCCTTGATGGCGGCGTAATCGTAGGACAGACAAGCCCGTTCCAGCGTCTTCAGCGCACCCTGCAATTCCGACCACGGCACATAGTGTTCCTGCGCGCGCAGGATTTTCTTGTGTTCCGTGCCACTGACGTCATTGCCCAGTAGCAGTTCTTCAAACAGCTTCTCACCCGGTTTGAGCCCGGAAATCACGATCTCGATCTCGCCATCCGGCTGATCTGCATCTCGAACCGTATGTCCCTTGAGGCGGATCATTCGTCGTGCCAGATCAAGGATCTTCACCGGTCGACCCATATCGAGCACGAAGATTTCTCCCCCCTGCGCCAGGCTGCCCGCCTGCAGAACAAGTTGGGCGGCCTCCGGGATGGTCATGAAATACCGGGTAACTTCCGGGTGCGTGACGGTCACCGGACCACCGCGTTCGATCTGTTCCTGAAACAGCGGCACTACCGAGCCCGATGAGCCGAGCACATTGCCGAAGCGAACAATGCCAAAGCAGGTCGTGTTCTGCGTCGTCTGCAAAGCCTGCAGGATCATTTCTGCCAACCGTTTGCTCGCACCCATGACACTGGTCGTGCGTACGGCCTTGTCAGTCGAGATAAGAATGAACTTGCCAACGCCGCAGGCGATGGCGGCCTGCGCGAGATACAAGGTACCGAAGGTGTTGTTCTGCAAACCCTGGATCGTGTTGTTTTCAACCAGACTCACGTGTTTGTAGGCCGCTGCATGGTAGACCGTGTTGACGTGATACCGCTGCAGGGTCCGCATCAGCAGAGGCGTATCCGTGACCGAGCCGAGAACGCTGACCAGGGGGGGCGCAAGGTCACCCAGCTGCATCAACTCGTTCTCTACCCGAAACAGCCCAAATTCACTTTGATCGAACAGAACCAGCAGTTCCGGTTTCAAGCCGGCAATCTGCCGTGCCAGTTCCGAACCAATGGAACCTCCCGCGCCAGTCACCATCACTACCTGTTTCTCCACCGATCGGGATAACAGGTGTGTCAACGCAGGCACTGTATCGCGCTGCAATAGATCTTCGATCTCCACGTCTCGAATCTGTGCAACTGATCGCTTGCCTGATTCGAGATCCACCATATCGGGAATCAGCTGGACCCGGATCGAAAACGGAATCAGGAACTCGATGATGTCGCGCCGCTGTTCCAGACTGGCCGAGGGAATGGCGATAAAAATTTGAGTAGCCTGCGTATCCTGCAGCAATCGCGTCAGACTATGCCGCCCATAGACGGCAAGCCCGTGAATGGATCGCCGGTGCATGGCTGGATTGTCATCAATGAAGGCGACCGGAACATAGTCTCCGCGCTGCTCCAGCTGCTGCACCAGTGCAACACCCGCCGCGCCTGCGCCATAAATGATCACCCCTTCTCGCACATTG
>CAMDVY010000286.1 GCA_945878745.1 Klebsiella pneumoniae
ATGTAGGCTTGGCCCGACACTTCGTGGAAGGTTATCGCTCACCGCTGGCACGTGTTCATGCAGACCAACTCGAAATCGGCAAACACTGTTATATAGGCGACCACGCACTGCTCATGAATGAACGTGGTGGAGGATCGATACGGCTTGGCGACCGTGTCTTCATATTCGAACACACGACTTTGCTAACCACGCAGGCCGGCAGCATCGAGATCGGCGATGGGTCCCAAATTCAACCTCGCTGTCAATTCTCCGCCGCCTTGGGCTCGATCAAGATAGGAAAACGCGCAGAGATTGCACCAGGGTGTGCGTTTTACCCCTACAACCATGGCATGGCACCAGACAGGCCAGTACGCGATCAACCGCTGACGAGTCGTGGCGACATCATCATTGGAGATGATGTCTGGTTGGGTTATGGCGTAGTTGTTCTAGATGGAGTTCGTATCGGCGATGGTGCGGTCGTCGCTGCTGGTGCGGTAGTCGTGAACGACATTCCAGCGATGGCAATTGCCGCTGGCGTCCCAGCAAGAGTTCTGCGCTTTCGCACAGCAGACAACACAGCTTCAAAAATCTCAGAAGGTATTTAGTCGGATGGCTCTCTCTTCAGAATCCACAATTGTCATTCAATCAACCAAAGGTCTTGCACAACTCGGCTTCGGCGAGTTGTGGGCTTACCGCGAGGTCGTGTTTTTCCTCGCCTGGCGAACCATCAAGGTGCGTTACAAGCAGACCATATTTGGTGCTACCTGGGCAATCATCCAACCGATCGTCGCGATGGTGATTTTCACGATCATTTTTGGACGAATCGCCAACGTCCCGACGGACGGTATTCCCTATCCGCTTTTCGTATTTTCAGGCTTGTTACCATGGCAGTTCTTTTCCGCCGGTATCAACTCTGGCTCAGACAGCCTGGTTGGCGGAGGTAGCATGCTCAAACAGGTCTATTTCCCTCGTCTGGCGATGCCTTTGGCGAGCATCGCTTCGTGCGTGGTCGACTTCGCTCTTGCCTTCCTGGTCATGGTTGCGTTGATGGTCTACTTTGGTCACGCGCCAACTGTCGCAGTTTTGTTGCTCCCCCTTCTGGTGCTGTTAGTGATCATCGCCTCATTAGGGGTTTCCTTGTTTCTGAGTGCCATGAACGTGCAGTTCAGAGACGTCAAGCATGCTTTGCCATTCATGACTCAGGTTTGGATGTATTGCACGCCGGTGGTCTATCCGCTCAAGCTGATTGAAGATCCACTCCTCGCTTCACTCTATTCGCTAAATCCAATGGTTGGCGTTGTGGAGGGATTCCGCTGGGCCATTCTGGGGGTTGGCGAGGCACCGACCCAGCCCCTCCTGCTGTCCGCATTGGGCTCGCTGATTCTGCTGGTCATTGGCACGTTCTACTTCAAAAAAATGGAACGGACCTTCGCAGATGTCGTCTAGGAGTCTGCATCACCAATGAAGCCCTGCTCGTTCAGCGCTTCAAGAGCCGTTCAGGTTATGCTGAGGAATTCGATTCTTGCGAATTGATGCGATCGGCGCCTGTCAGGCTCCTCGAAGGAAGGGTTGATTGATCAGTCCTTCCTTAATTCTCCGTGCAAGCCGGCTTCGTGCATGACAGGACAAACGCCGGTGGGACGTTGCGCAATACCGGGCGACTGAGGTGATAACTTCCGAAGGCTCGACTGAGTCGTGCTCGCAGCTTGATCGCGCCCGGCATCGGATAGTTGTGCACGTAACTGAACGTGCGGAACTCGCCATCCCGGCGCATGAAAACCCGCAAACCGGCAAATATTGACTCAACCAGTTCATCGGGCATCCATAACAACGGTAATCCCGACAGGACGATGCGAACAGGCGGCAAACCTCGTTCCGCGACGAAAGTTGCGGCGTCCCGGACGTCACCAAGCTGAAAATCGAGCTCCGGAAAGCGGGCGCAAAGCCGCCGATACAGACCGGCATCTCGCTCGATGCCGAGGTAACGAATGTTCACCCCGGACTTCCGCAATCTACGAATCTCCTGGGTGAACGCACCGGTCCCGGGGCCGAACTCCACAACAACGTCCCCATCCCGCAGGGCAAGCCCTTCAAACATGGCGTGGGCAAGGAACCTGGAACTCGGTAACACCGATGCTACGCGTCGCGGGTTGCGCAAAAATCGTCCGAGGAAATACAGCGCATCGGCAACCGGGCCTGAGTTGGCTTGATCTTGTGGCGCGGGCATCCGATGGATCCTGAGTTGACAGAATGGTACTGGAGTGTACCCAATTATCACGAACACCTGTCGAGCCTTGCACCAGGTTCTTTGTTCCCGCTGCGGTGCTGGACGCAAGGGAGGTCGATCCATCCATTTCCAAACCGCTTGGCCTGCTGAGTTTGGACATGATTCCTGAACAGAGGGACAGTTATACTTCGCGACCCTGTCGACAGCAGGCCTGCCTGATCCGTTGAGGAATCAGACACATTCCCGGAGTATTTCCTGACCATGATCCTCATGATCGACAACTACGATTCGTTCACCTACAACGTGGTGCAGTACCTGGGCGAACTGGGTGCAGACGTGAGCGTTCATCGCAATGACGAAATTTCGCTGGACGAGATTGCCGCTCTCAAACCAGCCGGCATCGTCATCAGTCCCGGACCGTGCACACCCAACGAAGCCGGCATCTCCATGGACGTCATCAAGCGCTTCGCCGCCGACATTCCCATCCTGGGTATCTGTCTTGGTCATCAATGTATCGGCCAGGTTTTTGGCGGCATCGTGTCTCGCGCTCACGATGTCATGCACGGCAAAACCTCCGCGATCCACCATAACGGCGCGGGGGTGTTTCGCCAGCTCCCCAGCCCCTTTCAGGCAACGCGTTATCACTCCCTGATCGTCGAGTGGAACGAGCTCCCGGATGAACTCGAAGTCACCGCATGGACTGCAGCCGACGGCAAGCCGGATGAAATCATGGGTTTGCGACACCGAACGCTGCCATTGCAGGGCGTGCAGTTTCATCCTGAGTCGATCCTCAGCGAGTGCGGGCACGATCTGCTGCGCAATTTCCTCAGCGCCAAAGGGTTCTGAGCGAAATGGACATGTTCTCGGCGTTGGCCGAAATCGCTGCAGGAAGAAACCTGTCCCGGCAGGACATGCAGGCAGTGTTTCATCAGGTCATGTCTGGATCTGCCACACCAGCGCAGATCGGCGCACTGCTCATGGGGCTGCGGCTGAAAGGTGAAACAACCGAAGAAATCGCCGGGGCGGTCACCACCATGCGAGCCTTGTCGACCAAGGTTGACGTCAACGTGCCCTACCTTGTTGACACCTGCGGCACTGGAGGCAGTGGCAAAAAACTCTTTAACATCTCAACCGCTGCGGCCATCGTCGCTGCTGCTGCCGGCGCACGTGTTGCCAAACATGGCAATCGCAAGGCGTCCAGTCAGAGCGGCGCAGCCGACGTGCTTGAAGCTGCGGGGGTCCGGATCACGCTGGCACCCGCTCAGATTGCCCGCTGCATTTCCGAAGTTGGTGTCGGTTTCATGTTTGCCCCGGCTCACCACAGCGCGATGAAGTTTGTGGCGCCGGTGCGCGGCGAATTGAAAATCCGAACCATGATGAATGTGCTCGGCCCTCTCACCAATCCGGCCCAGGCAAAACGTCAGGTCATGGGCGTGTTCTCGAAGGACTGGCTGCGCAAACTGACCGATGTTCTGCAGCTTCTGGGTTCCGAAGCCGTGATGCTCGTCAATTGCGATGGACTGGATGAGCTTGGCCTGCATCAACCGACCCACGTGTGTGAATTGCGAGACGGCGCAATACGCGAATACCTGCTGGATCCGGAGTCCGTAGGAATCCAGAGACAATCCATGGACGGTCTGCAGACGGACTCTGTGGCATCCAGCCTGAAACTGGTTCAGCAGAGCCTCTCCGGTGCTGATGGTCCCGCAGCGGACATCGTCGCCCTAAATGCGGGCGCTGCAATCTATGTGTCCGGCGTAGCAACTACGTTCAAGAATGGTGTCACCATGGCCAGAGATGTACTGGCCGCAGGGCTCGCACGAGAAAAGCTTGCTGAACTCGTGCGCATCTCCAGTCTCATGGGGGATGCAGGATGAGCACCATTCTGGATCGAATACTGGAGCACAAGCGACTGGAGGTAGTGGAGCGACGCAACCAGCGTTCGCAAGCAAGTCTGCTCGCGGACTGTCGGAGTCAGCCAGCGACACGGGGATTCACCCGAGCTCTTGTGGAAAACACGACACGCGGTCATGCCGCGGTCATCGCCGAAATCAAACGCGCTTCACCCAGCAAAGGGCTGATACGGGCCGATTTTGACCCGCCATCGCTTGCTTTGAGCTATGCACGAGGTGGGGCAACGTGTCTGTCCGTGCTGACGGACATCCAGTTTTTCCAGGGAGCGGACAGCTATCTTCAAACGGCTCGCGCGGCTGTCACTCTGCCGGTGCTGCGCAAGGATTTTGTTGTCGATCGGTACCAGCTTGCAGAATCGCGCATGCTCGGCGCAGATTGTGTACTGCTGATCGTTTCAGCACTGCCGTCGACACAATTGTCAGAATTCCATCTGGAAGCCAGGGAGCTTGGACTCGACACGCTCATCGAAGTGCATGATCAAGGCGAGCTGGAACAGGCTTTGACGCTCTCACCTCAATTGATCGGTGTCAACAATCGCAACCTGCGCACATTCGAAGTCAGCCTGGATATCAGTCTGGCGTTGAAGCGCATGTTACCCGATGGCACCACGCTGGTATCTGAAAGCGGTATCAACACACGCAACGACGTTCGGACACTGACCGATGCCGGCATCAACTGCTTTCTGGTCGGCGA
>CAMDVY010000287.1 GCA_945878745.1 Klebsiella pneumoniae
GCCCGCCTTGTAACGCATGTCATGCACACTTTCCGGTGTGAAAAATGCCGAATGGGGAGTGATGATCAGGCGATGATCGATCCACTCCTCATCTGCCGCCCAGGCCTTGATCAGAGGATGCTCGGGATTGGCGGGCTCCTCTGGCAACACGTCGAGGCCTGCCGCCTGTACCTTGCCGGACTTCAGTGCGTCATGCAGTGCATCGAGATCGATGATCGGACCACGGGCCGTATTGATCAGGATCAAACCGGGTTTGCTGGCTGAGAGCACCTCGGCATTGATCAGCTTCGTCGTCCCGGCGCTGAGTGGCGCATGCAAACTGATGACGTCACTGATACTGAACAATTCCTGCAACGAATGTACCCGCTTCACGCCGATCGCCAGATCCGAACCGTTGGACACAAACGGATCGTAGAACACGACATTCATTCCGAACGCCTTGGCTCGCAATGCCACTGCCGTACCGATTCTGCCCAGTCCAACGATACCCATCGTGCAAACCGACAACCGCTTGCCGTAGGGGTTCAGCGCCGGTCGCCACTTCTTGCGCGGATCCTGCTTCAGTTCCCGGGTGTGAAAGGTGATGCCCTTCATGAGGGAAAGCATGAGTGCCAAAGCATGGTCGGCAACTTCCTGGGTGCCGTAGTCCGGAACGTTGCACACCGGTACGCCAAGGGCACCCCAGGCTGCCAGATCGATGTTGTCGAAGCCCACGGCAGGTTTGACAAAAATGCGGCAACGCGTGAGTTGAGACCGGAAAACCGGATCAAGGTCGACCCCGTTGACAATGGCATCGCAGGCCGCCCATTCAGACGCGGACACATCCCGGGCATACTGATGAAAGACGGCCTCACCGCCATTGGCGACGCTGGCCAGCTCGATACTTTTGTCACCTGGCCAGCGCATATCCGGCCAGAGAATCTTAAAGGTCATGTTCTGCTCCTTGATCAAATGGTCAGTCGTTGCCTTAACAGGTTTCAGGCGAGTAATCCGGGTAACACACCTACAGAACGACGCACACGGTCCGGGTCCAGCCCAGGCAATCGCAGGCGGGTCGCAATCAGATGCGTCATGGCGAGGGTTTCGCGGTATCGAGCCACCTGTTCTCGTACATGGCTGGACTCACCAACGATAGCCCACGCATCCACTTCGTTCGGCGACTTGTCGCGAGGTCTGGGCAGAGCGGCCAGACGTTCCTTCACGGCTGTCGTCTCAGCAGCATCTTCGGTGACGTACACGGTCCGCATGACCGGCACACAGTTCACATCCGCAGCGCCAGCTTCCCGATGACTCGAATAGTTCCGCTCAAGTGTCTCAAGCGTTTCCATGGGCGAGGCGAGATATGGCAGACCAAGGCGACCGGCCTGGGCAAGTGCCTTCGGGCCAAAAGCCGCCACCCAGATGGGCGGATGAGGCTTCTGGCAAGGCAGCGGTGCGAGCGTAATCCCGGCCGTCCCTTCAACACACACCGGCTCCCCGGTCCACGCGCGGCGCATCATGTCGAGCGTGGCTTCAAACACTTCGCGTTTTTCTCCGGGCGCGACATTGAACGCCTTGAGCATGTCCGGTGCGAATCCTCGCCCGACGCCGAGAATGACTCGTCCATGGGATAACTGGTCCAGCACTGCAACCTGTTCCGCAGCCAGCAGAGGATTGCGAAGCGTCAGCAGGTAACTCGTAGTCCCCAGACGGATGCGCGAGGTCGCGCCTGCAACACCGGCGAGCAGCATCAGTGGGTCCGGGATCGCACCTGGGTTGAAGTGGTTTTCCGGCAGCCAGAACGACTCATAACCAAGTCGTTCCGCATGAGCCGCCTGTTCCTGGAGATTTCCCGCGCCGGGATCAGAAAAGTCCCATGGCGTCAGCCCTAGATGCACATTGCCATCCTCATCCCAATTGACCTCGGCAGGTTCCTGCCGGGGCGTAACAGTCCGGGATTATGCCTGCCCGAGCGGGTTGTAGCGAAGCAGCTAGTCTTTCAGGATGATTTACACCATTTATCATGCGCCGGAGGATGCTCACCTGGTGGCGCCACTCGCCCGCTTCATCGAACTGACAGAGGTCGATCTTGTTTGTGTAGACAGCGCGCCGGCCCGGTATGCAACCACCGGTCTCGTGATGTGCGGCCGTGGTTACGAAAGCCAGCCGTGGTTGAAAAAAGCGCTTCGTTCGAGCAATTCAGTGATCGCCGTGCTGCTCGCCGATGTCGATCCAGGCGTCAAGAATACCCGGAGCGTCGATCTGCGCTCCTGGCCCGGTCGATCTGCCGATCGGACGGTGCTCGCATTGGCCGAATGGATGAAAAGCGATGGCAAATCGTCGTTTCCGGGGATGAGAGCAAAACCGGCCACATCCGCTTCCAACCCACAACGCTCACAGAACATCGCCGCGTTCATGGTGCTCGCAGTCATCGTCGGGCTGTTTTACATGATGGCGCAGTCAACGGACCGAAAGTCAGAAGCACTGACGCCGATGAGCAAACCACCCCCGACCGTCTCGGTGTCCTCGACAACTGCCACGGCTTCTTCGACTACAGCGCCGATGTCCTCGTCTACGACGTCGGGATCCGCAACAACAGCTCCGGTGCAATCCACAGATTCAGGCAGTATCAGCTCGGCTCAAGGGTCACCGGCAGGCTCCGCGCCCGACACGCATCGACCTGAACCTGTCCATTCGAGCAAGCAGACGATAGCTGCCGTCAGCAACCCCGCCCACTCAACGGTTTCAATGCTGCCAGGAACACGTCGGGCTGAACTGGATCAGTGTTACCTTCTGCGGCGTGCAGACGGAGACGTTCCATCCAGAACCTGCCTGATCTCGAATACAGTTCGCCGCCTGAACTCGCAGTCTCCAGAGGATTTACTTTAGCGCTCCCGCTAATTCCAGCGCAGCGATCAGGGTATCGTCATAACCAAGAACCTTCTTCAGCACGGCTTCGTTATCGATGCCAAACCAGGGCGCAAACTCCGGCTCGCGAGGCTGTGTCCGTGACATGCTCAGGCGCGTGCTTTCTACCCACGCGTTGGCGTGTTTGTTGTGTGCAACGTGCCGGTAATGCTGACGATGCGCCAGTTGTGCATCATCGAACAATTCATGTGTGTCGAGCACTCGATGCGCCGGCACACCTGCCGATTGCAGCCGGGCTTCAGTCTCTGCTCCATCCCGATCAGCAAGCCAGATCCCAAGCATGGATTCGAGCAGCGCTTCCTGTTGTTTGCGCTCGGCGAGATTCAACATGCGGAGCGACACAAAATCGCCGCCGGCCAGATCACACAGCGTTCGCCAGTCCGCATCATTTCGCACGGAAAGCGCCAGCCATCGATCATCTCCCACCACTCGCCACACACCTTGCGGCACATATTCAGGATCTCGATTTCCATTGGCCCGGGACACCGTGCCTGTGGACAGATATCGCGCGCATTCGGCGGCGAGGAAGTTCATCCCGGCTTCTGCCTGTGCCATATCGATGTACTGGCCTTCTCCCGTTGCCCGACGATGCTCCAGCGCCGCAAGAATGGCCATCGCGTTGAAACGTACACCGAGGAAATCGGTGTACGGACCAAAACACCCGGTGGGTGGTTCGTCGGGCCTCCCCGTCAAGCCAAAAAAACCACTGACCGCAGCCGCCAGATTCCCATATCCCGCATAGGCACTGAACGCACCATCCTGACCCATCAGACAACTCGAAATCATGATGGCCCGGGGATTGATTCGTTGGACCTCAGCCCACGACAGCCCCATTCGCGCCGCCGCACCAGGCGCAAAACTCTCGGTGACGACGTCTGCCCAACGGACCAGATCCAGCAGTACTTCCCGGGCCATCGGCACACCAAGGTTGAGCGCCAGATTCAACTTGTTGGCATTGGTGGAGTGATGTGCTGCTGCATTTTCCGGATCAACGACCCCATCAATGTAAGGTGGCACACTGCGCACCATATCGACCCGCGTCGCAGACTCGACATGGATGACGGTCGCGCCATAGTCGGCGAGCATTCGTGTTGAACCTGGACCTGCCACCACCCAGAAGAGATCCAGAATCTTGACGCCAGCCAGCGGCAAGCCGGTGGGCGTTCCTGGATTCTTTCCCGGATTCTTGGTCAATACACGCGGCGACCAGCTTTCAGCACGTGCGCGACGTAACGGAAACGGCGTCCTGGACAAGTGCGCAAACGCGCCCAACCGCTTCATCCCAAATCGTCTGATCACCAGTGAACGGTCTTGCGCGTGCTGGCTTTGCAGTACGTCAGCTACCGACAGGACGGGAGCAATCAGCAATCGGTGTTCGACAGCAATCGCCATCAACTCGGCCTTGCTGCGTGAAACCATCGCGCTGGCGACTGCTTCCTGAATCGGTGCCCACTGCGCCGCGGTGATGACCCCCGTCGCCATCTTCATGGCTGACTGCCCCCACGCCTGTCCCAGCAGACTCGCGTCGAGCAAACCCAGACTGTGCAGCCATTCCGTCAGACGATTCATGAACGCCACCAGCGGCGGCACGATGCCCTGCAGCACCATCACCCAGCCATCGGCGGCTGGATAAAGACTGCGCAGATCAACACTGCCCAGGCGCGACTGTGCGCTGGTGCGCATGGCCTTCGGTTGACCCACCGGTTTGTCCAGCGAACGATTGAGCAATGCGTAAGTCGTGCTCTGCTGCGCCGACAGATCGATGTGTTGACCACGGCCACTGCGCTCTTGTTCAAGCAGCGCAATCTGCACGGCCACCACTGCATCGGCAGCCGCGTGGTGAAAGGACTGCGGCGCGCCGATGCGCAGTGGTGCCTGATCAGGCGCACCGGAGAGATAGAGAAAT
>CAMDVY010000288.1 GCA_945878745.1 Klebsiella pneumoniae
CATACGGAGGATCGCGCCTGGTGATTCTTGAACACCGCGTACAGCTTTGAACCAGGCGTACTTGTTTGCGATGGCCAATCAACTCTGACCCGTCCAACAGAAAGTGGACGATTTTCGTCCAACCATTGCGCTCGCCATTTCCCTTCCCCGCCACAACTCGCTTGATTTCAAGAGCTTACCACCAAGGAATCCTGAATCTACGGGGGATGGATGGAAACTTCCCTTTTTTTCCCACACAAAAAACCAGCCAATTTCGCACAAAGGAAGACGGTTTCCACCCATCTCCGGCACATCCATTCCCGCTTTCACCAATTTCCACACGCCCTCATTCTGCCTGTCACGTCCTTGTTTTCAGTTTATGCCCAGCCCACTACTCACCGAACTGCGCAACGCGATTCGCGTCCGTCACTACAGCATTCGGACAGAGCGCACCTACGTTGACTGGGTGAAGCGCTACATCCACTTTCACAAACTTCGGCACCCAAAGGAAATGGGCAGCCCAGAGGTTACACAGTTCCTGACCTGGCTCGCCGTTGATCGAAACGTCGCGGCCTCCACACAGAACCAGGCGCTCAACGCTCTGGTCTTCCTGTATCGCGAAGTCATGCGGCTGCCACTCGACGATCTTGGTGGTCGCGTCCGCGCCAAGCTTCCCGCGCGTTTGCCATCCGTGTTTACCGAACAGGAAGTCATGGCTGTTCTGGGTGGCCTGCATGGGCAGAACTGGCTCATGGCCGCGCTGCTCTATGGTTCAGGATTGCGCCTCATGGAGTGTGTACGGCTTCGTGTGAAGGACATCGACTTCGGCTATCGATGTATCGTGGTTCGGGAAGGCAAGGGGAGCAAGGATCGCGTCGTGACGTTGTCAGATGTTCTCGTTGAGCAACTCAAACAGCAGATCGCAAACGTTACCGCCACACACCAGCGCGACATTCTGGCGGGGTTCGGCACAGTCTGGCTGCCTCACGCACTGGATCGCAAGTATCCCAATGCTGGCCGGGAGATCGGTTGGCAATATGTGTTCCCTGCCAATCATCGCTCTACTGATCCCAGATCCGGAGCGATACATCGTCACCATGTGGATGCCAGCGGTCTGCAGCGGGCGGTACGCATGGCGATTCGCAACGCCGGCATTGTACGCAAGGCCAGCTGCCATACTTTCCGCCACTCCTTTGCAACTCACCTGCTCGCAAGCGGGGCGGACATACGAACTGTTCAGGAACAACTCGGTCACAGTGACATCCGTACCACGCAGATCTATACCCACCTGCTCGAGCGTGGTGGCAATGCGGTCGTCAGTCCGCTCAATCGCCTGTTACCGAACCTCGTTCCGAGGAAAAGCGGGTAGTTGCTTAACCGCAGAAGCGATTCGTGCTGTCACAGAATAAACTCGTCAGCTATCGCAATACGTGCTGCCTTCAAAAAGTTTCGTATAGAAGTTCAACAGCCGCATGCCTTCGTTTGGCTTCACCACGCCGCTGTCGATCTTGCGGCGCACCAGTTCCGTCATCCGCCGGTCCAGATCGTTGGGGAAGTACTGCACCTGCGCCAGCATCTCCTTTACCGTGATGCCTTTGATACGCTCCTCGATCCAGAAGTTGCCCGGCTCATCAGCACTGGCATACACATGCACTTCACCCACACGACCAAACAGGTTGTGCGAGTCGCCGAGGATTTCCTGATACGCGCCCACCAGAAAAATGCCGAGGTAATACGTTTCGCCCACCTTGAACGGGTGCATCGGCAGCCACTGCGCTGTGGCGTCCTCCCGCACGTAACGACTGATCTTGCCATCAGAGTCACAGGTCAGGTCCACCACGATGCCGCGCCGCACGGGCTCTTCATCCAGCTTGTGTAGCGGCATCACCGGGAAGATCTGGCCAATGGCCCAGTGATCGAGAATGGAGTGGAACACCGAGAAGTCACACAGGTAGAGGTCGGTGAGATGTTCTTCCAGTTGTTGTTGTTCGACGGGAATGGGCGAGAGCTTCGCGTCACGCAGTTTATGCAGGATCGCCCGGCAGGTTCGCCAATACAGAGCATCAGCTTCGGCCAGGCTCTCAACGCCAAGGTAGCCAAGGCGTGCCAGCTGATCAGCCTGTGCGCGGGCTTCTTGCGCGTCGTGATAGATCTCCAGCAGCACTGCGGTTGCCGTGCTCGATTCCACTTCGGCAAACGCCTCACGCAGATGCAGCACGACAGGCGGGGTGCGCTCAACGGCTGACGGCAGGGGCAGCGCATCCTGGCGATGCACACCCAGCACGGGGATGACCAGCATCGAGTGATGCGCGGTGATGGCACGACCGCTCTCGGAAAGCAGAATCGGTGCCGGTACCTGCCGTTCGTCGCAGATTTCCTTGATCGCGTAGACCACGCCGTTGGCGTATTCGGCCAGGCTGTAATTGACGCTCGACTCGGAATCACCGTACTCGCCGCCATAGTTCACACCAAGACCACCGCCTACATCCAGGTACTGCACGGTCAGGCCGCGGATCCGGAAGTCTGCGTAGATGTGGCCGATCTCGCGTACCGCGTTGCGCAGCACACGGATATCCGCAATCTGGCTGCCCAGATGAAAGTGCAGCAGTTCGAGACTGTCGCCGATGCCGCGCCGTTCCAGCTCGCGCACCAGCTGCATCAGCTCCGGCATCGTCAGCCCGAACTTTGAACCAATGCCACCGGACTCAAACCAGCGGCCAGAGCCCTTGGTGGAGAGTTTCACACGCACGCCCATACGTGGCTTGACGCCGATCTCGTCCGCCAGGCTGAGCAGGTGTTCGAACTCGGTGTACTTCTCGATCACCGGTAGCACGGACTGCCCGATCACCTGCGCGCGCAGCATGAGTTCCAGCATGGTCTGATCCTTCACACCATTGCACAGCAGCAGCAGCTCATCGCCAACCAGTGGTAGCGTCGCGATCAGTTCAACCTTCGAACCGCATTCCAGCCCCAGCCCGAATTCACGCCCGGCGTCCATGACCTCGGCCACCACCTCGTGTAGCTGATTGACCTTGATCGGGTAGATGCTGCGATAGGTGCCGTCGTAACCTGCCTCGGCAATGGCCTGTCGAAAGGCCATGTTCAGCCGGCGGACGCGCGTTCGCAGCACGTCCTGGAAGCGGATGATCAGCGGCAGTGTCATGTCCTGGCGCCGGGCTTCGGCAATCACGTCCATCACGTCCACCGCCAGGTCTGAATCATCCTGGGGGCGCACCGCCACGTGTCCGGCTTCGTTCACGAAAAAGAAGCCGTCGCCCCAGGTGCGCACTGCGTAGGTCGCTTCCGCATCATCCGTGGTCCAACCAGTCATCCCGCATATCTCCGCTGAAACGTAAAAGTCCACCGCATCTTCAATCGCCGATGGTTCAATGACCATTGTCGCACTAAACTGCGACCCCAATATCCAGATACCCACGATGTTCGCTGGCCATTCCAGTACGACATCGCCCAGGTTTCAAAACTTCTCATGGAGAGATCATGTTGCGATACCTCAACCGGCTGACTGCCGTTGTCTTGCTGGCCGGTGCGGCCCAGCTCGCGCTGGCCGATGGCCTCACACAACCCTACAACCAGATCAGCTTCAACGTCTTCGCCGAGCGTGACGTGCCAAACGACTGGACCACCGCGATCATCGGTACCACATCAGCCGATGCAGACCCGTCCATCCTTGCAGCGCGCATCAACAAGCAGATGAACGAAGCGCTGGCCATCGCGCAAAAAGTCGGCGGCGTGAAAGTCTCCACGGCCAGCTACAACACCTACCCCGAATATGGCGACGGCAATCGCATCATCCGCTGGCGGGCAAGCCAGGATCTGGTGCTGGAGAGTCGCGACACCAATACTGTCGCCAAGCTGCTCGGCACTCTTCAGGAAAAAGGTCTGATGCTGCGCAACATTGCTTTCACGATCTCGCGGGAAACCAGGCTCAAGCTGGAAGATGAACTTACAGCGGCAGCAATCACCATATTTCGTGCGCGCGCTGCAATGATCGCCCGTAACTTCGGCAAGACCGGTTATGTGATCGCAGCCGTCAACGTCGGCGATGGTGGTTACCAGCCACAACCCATGCCCTATGGGCGGGCCAATTCAATGATGATGGCCGTGGATGAGGCCATTTCGCCGGAGATGGAAGGCGGTTCCAGTCAGCTGCGAGTGGATGTCAGCGGCACCATCGAACTGCAATAGGCCGGCTGGTTCTTCTAACCTCAATCAGACAATACTATTGCAACACAACATGGTGCGAATGTGTGTTCAGAGCTTGGGAACGATTGACCGCGGAGAGTGCAGGGATGACAGCGGAAGTCAAACTGTAAGGTCACAACCAATGGAGCTGGCAGATTCTATCAACTGTAGGAGCGATCTCCTGATCGCGATCTTTGATGAATCCAACAATCGCGGTCAGAGACCGCTCCTACAAAGGGACCACCGCTGTAGTTGCGAGCGCTGTCCGACGTTGCGTTGGATGGTATGTCTGAAACTCTGCCGATTGTTGTCGAATCAAGGCTAAAGCACCGAGTCAACCAGGTTTTCGACCAGCGCGGCCGCAAACCAGGCGAGCGGCGGAATCACGAAGTACAGCGTTGGCCGCCACAGCGCAGAACGTGTCACTGGCCATTCCGTCACTGCAAGAATGCGTTCGCGGTGTCGAATCATTGCCTCGATCTTCGGATTGGCAATCACCTCGGTCGACCAGCTCTCTCGATGTCCCAGTTCACGATCCAGTCGTTCAAGTTCTGCATCACGTGCCGCTTTGATCGCGCCACGAATGCCCCACATGGGTCGCGCGAATAACCAGATCG
>CAMDVY010000289.1 GCA_945878745.1 Klebsiella pneumoniae
AAATCGCTGGCAATCCCGTTACGGAGACCACACAACAGACGCGCATCCAGTCCAGGTAAGTGGGCATCGGCACCCCATCGATTTCATGCACCCAGTCGAGTCTTGCATCGAATGGTGGCACCTGAGCGGCAGGTAACAACAAGGCATCGTAGGTCTCGAAGAATCTGGTGATGCGTCGGTACAAACGAGTCCGTTCCACTTCGCTGGTGATGATGTCCTCTCCGGTAAGTGCCAGACCCTGTTCGATGTTCCAGATCACCGTGTCCTTGGCGTGCTTGCGCCAATCGGGCAGTGAACGTTCAAATGCTCTACCCGTTACCGACAACACCGCCGCTCGCTGCACGTTGAAGATTTCCATCGCGCCACTGAAATCGGGAGCAGTCAGGTCAACGTGACAGCCGAGAGAGGTCATCAGATCCGGCACTCCCGCCAGCACCTTGCGGACGGCCGGATCTACCGGCAATCCGAGGTCCGGTGAGAAGGCGACGCGCATACCGGTGAGATCCCTTGTCAGCGTGCTGGTGTACGAATGACCCGAGCTGGACAAGACAAACGGGTCTGCGTTGTTGGTCCCGGCTTGAACTGACAATAACAATGCGGCATCGGCAACGGTTCGTCCCATCGGTCCCTTGGTACTGATTCGAGCGAACCAGCCAAGCGGGTTGACATCGTCCGGCACACGGCCGATGGATGGCCGCAGACCGACGACGTTGCAGAACGAAGCCGGGTTACGCAGCGAACCACCCATGTCACTGCCATCGGCGACAGGCAGCATGCCGGTTGCCAGTGCCACAGCGGCGCCACCACTTGAACCACCCGGGGTGCGCGAAACATCCCACGGGTTGAAGGTGTGCCCGAACACTCGATTGAAGGTGTGTGAGCCCAGCCCGAATTCTGGCATGTTGCTCTTGCCGATCATCAGCGCACCTGCGGCCTTCAGGCGTTGCACCATCAGGCCATCCTGTTTCGCAACACGATCCTTGAAAGGAACGAAGCCCATCGTTGTCGGGAACCCCTGTACATCCTCGGCATCCTTGGGTGCCATGGGCAAGCCGAGCAGTGCGCCAGATTCTCCACGCGCGATTTTCGCGTCAGCCACGTCGGCCAGCGAGAGTGCCTGCTCCCTCGGTAACAGATTCACCAACGCGTTCAATCGCGGGTTAAGGGCATCGATCCGATCGTAGGTGGCGTTCATCAAGTCGCGGGCGCTGATGTCGCGGCGTTGAAGACGGGCACGCAACTCGGTCGCGGACTGAAAATGTATGGGTTGTTCCAATTCAGATTTCCTCATGATCCGTGCGGGTGGTGCGCGCAACGATGGCAATTCTGCCTTTGTCGCGCTCGGTGGTCGGAAGATCGATCATATCCATCACTTCGATGTGGAATCCGATTTCCTGCAACAACAATTGCAGGGTGTCGGGCGGCAGAGAGTCATAAAAAAAACGGTGTTCGAACATGGTATCGGTGAAGGATGCATCAGCAGATCCTCCTGATGTGAGCATAAGTCTGCCTCCGGGTAACAGATGATCGAAGACTCGCGCCAACAGCAAGCGATGGGCGCTTCGAGGCAGGTGGAACAGCGCATCCCAGAGTACGATCGCGTTGAAGTTCTCAGCCAGCTCCAGTTCGAGGAGTGACTGGTGCAGCCAGCGTGCCTGCGGAAAGGTCTGTCGCGCCAAGGCGAGCATTTCGGTTGATTGATCGATTCCGGTAACGTGGAGCCCTTGATCTATGAACCAGGCTGTCATCGGCTGACCGGTGCCGCAGCCCAGGTCGAGGATGATGTCGCCTGCCTTGAGATCGATCGTGAGCGCGTTGAGATAACGCTGTTCCCAGGTGCTGGTGACTTGTCGCGCCTGCAACCAGTCGCTGGCGATGGCATCGTAGCTACGCTGGTTCAGCAACACCTGATCAACGGTTGGGTCCGGTGGTTTATGCACCCGCTTTGGAGCCTACGTCCTTGGGTGGCAGTGTGCGTGCGTAGGCGATACCGCGAGTAACCCACTCATCGAGCGACCGATCATCGAGGATGCCATCCGGGTCGACCATCATCCAGCCCTTCATGACTCGCCCGGTGGCGTCGAACTCGCGAACATTTGGATGGTTGAGATTTTCATCGTGGGATGCCTTGTCAAGACGAACTACGAGCGAGCCTTTCCAGGTGCCCACCGCCATGTTGCCGTTCGCCATGAAAGCGATACCGCCAAACATCTTTCGCTCATCGACGCCCTTGCGGCGTTTCACCAGCGGTCGGATGCGATCAATCAACACTTCATCTGCAGTCATGTGGACTCCTGCTTCAGATGGGTCCGTTGGTGATCATAACTCGCCGGATACCGGGCCTGGGAAGCGCAGCATGTGGTAATGGGTCTCCGAAACGACTTCGACGACAAATCCGAGGCGTTCATAGAGGCGACGTGCTTTCTGGTTCTTGAGGCCAACGCTGAGCCGCAGGTCCTTTTGGGTACGAGCGCTTCGCAAGATGATGTCTTTCAGAACCTGGGTGCCGATACCGAGATTCTGGTGGGTCGGCATGATCTGGATCTCGCCACGATCAAGACCATCATCGTGTTCGAACAGTTGCACGATGCCGACGGCTGAACCGTCGATGGAGATGATCGAAGTGCACCCGAGCTCCAGGAATTCCGCGAAGTGGCGCTGGTGTCGAGCTTCATCCCAGCCACCCCAGGTCAGGAAAAACAGCTCTTGATACACGCTCCGACGCAGGGTTTCGAGCCAGGCGGTGTCCTCAGAGGTTGCGTCGGTCAACGTGTAGTGAACATCGGCGCGCTCGGCCATGTCAGCTCAGCACGTCCAGAGCCCACATGGGGACGCGGGCGGGTTTCTTCAGGAACAGCCCGCCACCGATGGTGATGAAATGCTGGTGCAGACGGCGCCGGTACCAGGCTGCTGACCGCAGATGCTGATCCGGATCGGTGCGGTCTTTGTCAACGACCGCTACGTCTTCCTTCGTGAGAGCACCCAGGAAGAGGGCGCTTTTGCACAGACGCGCCAGATTGTTGATGGCGTCTTCGCAGTCGCGTCGGTCCAGATACGCCAGCACATCGTTACAGATCACCAGGTCATGTGCCTTGCCGCGCCAGTCCACCACCGAGCCCTGTTTCCAGCCGTGGCGCTCGCACAGATAGGTGCTGTATTCGACGCCGGTCAGGGTCGCTTCGGGGAATTCCTTGCCCAGTGCGCGCAGCACGCGACCGACTCCGCACCCCATGTCCAGGACAGAGGCTACCGGCAGTTCCACGAACTTGAGGTAACTGGCGATGAAGCGGGCCTGGCGTTTGGCGTATTCGGGTGTGGCGGCGCGGGTTGCCGGGTTGTAATAAAAACGTTGATAGTAGGCAGCGTCGAAGTTCGGCATGTCCGGAAAGCACTGGCTCGTTCGTCTGGATAACACCAGTGTAATCAACAAACGGGAGGTCACGCTCGTGCAATATCTGCTCATGATTTACGAAGCTGAAGAACTGTGGGCCAGCAAGTCTCCGGCTGAACAATCCCTGGTCATGCAGCAGCATCAACTGCTGAATGAAAAACTGCTCGCCGATGGTGTGTCCTACATCGGCCACCCGTTGATGCCCACCGCGACAGCGGTGAGTCTGCGTGTGCGTGGAGGCAGTCGACAGGTCACTGATGGGCCGTTTGCCGAAACCCGCGAACAGGTGGCCGGGTTTTATCTGATTGATGTGCCGACGCTTGCGCGCGCGCTCGAGTACGCTGCCATGATCCCCGGCGCAGCTACTGGTACAGTCGAGGTGCGTCCTGTCGCAGATCACAGCGGCCTGCTTCAGACCTGATGCGTGAGGACTTTGGTGCAGTCATCAAGGCTGCCTACCCACGGGTTGTGGCTTCGTTAACGCGTGTTTTTGGTGACATCGACGTGGCTCAGGACGCCGCTCACGATGCCATGTTCAAGGCGCTCGAAGAATGGCGGCGACAGGGTGTGCCCGACCACCCGGTGGCGTGGCTTGTTACTGCCGGGCGCCATCAGGCGATTGACCGTTTGCGCCGGTCTCGCTTTGAGTCCCCTCTTGCGGATGAATGGGATGTGGCAGGCGTCGAGCCTGATGTCGGCGCTGCTGCAGAAACGCTGCACCTGAACGATGATCTGCTCCGACTGCTGTTCACCTGCTGTCATCCCGCGCTCAGTGAAGACGCGCAGATCACCTTGACGCTGCGCGTAGTGCTTGATTTTTCCGTCGCAGAAATCGCCGCTGCACTATTGACCCAACGAGATGCTGTCGAACGGCGCCTGACGCGCGCCAAGGCTACACTTGCAAGCCGTGGTGCCACCCCCGTAACACCGGCCGGAGCGGAGCTGGTCGCAAGGCAGCAGGCCGTATTGCGGGTTGTTTACCTCCTGTTCAACTACGGGTATTCGCATCAGGGGAGTATTGATGTACAGCGCCAGCGTCTGATGGAGCAGGCCATTCGCCTGGGTCGGTTGCTGGTGCGAATATTTGTGGATAGCGCGGCCGCCAAATCACTGTTGGCGCTCATGTTGTTGACGAGTGCGCGGACCACGGCACGGTATGGCCCTGGTGGGGAATTTGTGCCGCTTGATGCGCAGGATCGCAAACTCTGGGACTGGGCGAGCGTCCGTGAGGGCCGGGCGATCATCGATGCTGTGGTGGCCGCCCGGCATCCACCGGAGTCCTATCAGATTCAGGCGGCCATTGCGTCGCTGCATTCGCTGGCTGATGCATCGCAGACGGACTGGGCGCAAATCGCGGGTCTGTTTCAGTTGCTCGAGCGTTATGACCCTTCGCCAGTGGTTTGCGTC
>CAMDVY010000290.1 GCA_945878745.1 Klebsiella pneumoniae
TACAGAGCTGTTTGCGTTGGTTCGTTCGATTATGCAGTCTTTGGATATTGGCGTTGAGCCGGAATTCACTTACCAAAAAGGATGGAAATCGAAAGAAAGCACTTCATTTGCAGAATTGCTGCAAGAAAGTACCTCTGGCGATGTAAAATTCGGTGCCACCCGTATCGGTCCTCATCGTGCGGACATCGGTGTCACTGTTGGGGCACACGACGCCGTACATATGCTGTCGCGTGGGCAAGCCAAATTGGTTGCCATCGCCATGAACGTCGCGCAGGTTGTGCTTCTTCGACAAAAGACCGGGAAGCAGAGTGTTGTCCTGTTTGATGAGTTGATTGCTGAATTGGACTATCAGCGGACGGGTAGGGTCCTGGAAATGCTCTCGCGGATGGAGAGTCAGGTGATTATCAGTTCCGTTGAACTGCCTGACGCAATCAAGGGGTCATTTGAAAATCGGGCGCGTTTGTTTCACGTGAAACAAGGGGCCATAACAGCTCTTGAGGAGTGAACTGTGGAAGAGACGTATACCGGCGCGAGCATCGAAGTGCTGGAAGGCCTTGATGCGGTACGAAAGCGTCCGGGGATGTACATCGGCGACACCGAAGACGGCTCTGGACTCCATCACATGGTTCAAGAGTTGGTGGATAACGCGATCGACGAGTCGCTGGCAGGGCATTGCGACCAAGTAGATATCATCATTCACCCGGGGGAAGCAGTTACCGTTATCGATAATGGTCGGGGGATTCCCGTTGACCTCCACCCCAAGATGGGTGTGTCCGCAGCGGAAGTCGTGATGACGACGCTCCACGCCGGTGGGAAATTCAACGATAACAGCTATAAAGTCTCGGGTGGTCTGCACGGAGTAGGCGTCTCAGTCGTCAACGCACTGTCGGAGAAGCTCCGACTCACCGTCAAGCGAGCTGGGAAAGTGTATGAACAACACTACGTGCACGGTGTTCCCCAGGCGCCGCTCTCAGAAATCGGAGAGTCCGAAGGCCGGGGCACTGAAGTCTTTTTCAAACCTTCTGCAGCAACCTTTGCGAATATCGAGTTCCACTACGACATTCTTGCCAAGAGATCTCGCGAGTTGGCCTTTTTGAACTCTGGTGTTCGCATACATCTGCTCGACGAGCGAGATGGCAGGGAGGAAACCTTCTTCTATGAAGGCGGCCTGCGCGCTTTTGCAGAGTACATGAATCAAAACAAACAACCGCTGAATGAAGTCTTCCATTTTTCCTCCCAACGAGAGTCTGATGGGATCGGCGTTGAAGTTGCGATGCAGTGGAATGATGGATTTCAGGAACAGGTTCTGACCTACACCAACAACATTCCGCAAGGGGACGGCGGTACGCATTTGGCTGGATTTCGAGCGGGGTTAACCAGGACGCTCAATACCTACATCGAAAAGGAAGGTCTGGCCAAGAAAGCCCAGGTACCTACCACCGGTGATGACGCCAGAGAAGGGTTGGTGGCGATTGTTTCGGTCAAGGTGCCTGACCCTAAGTTCTCGTCGCAAACCAAGGACAAACTGGTTTCCTCGGAAGTCAAAGTAGCTGTAGAACAGGAGCTTGGAAGAGTATTCGCTGAGTACCTTGCTGAAAATCCGTCAGATGCCCGAGCAATTACAGGCAAAATGATTGACGCTGCAAGGGCAAGGGAAGCTGCCCGTAAGGCAAGAGAAATGACACGCCGCAAAGGCGCCCTCGACATCGCTGGACTGCCAGGAAAATTGGCCGACTGTCAGGAAAAAGATCCTGCCGCATCAGAGCTTTACCTCGTAGAGGGAGACTCAGCGGGAGGATCCGCTAAACAAGGGCGCGATCGCCGAACACAGGCAATTCTTCCTTTGAGGGGAAAAATACTCAACGTTGAAAAGGCTCGTTTTGACAAAATGCTTGCCTCTCAAGAGGTCGGTACGCTGGTAATGGCTCTCGGCTGCGGAATTGGTCGAGATGAATTCAACCTGGAGAAGCTCAGATACCACCGCGTCATCATCATGACGGACGCCGACGTGGACGGGTCCCATATCCGAACGCTGTTGCTGACATTTTTCTTCCGACAGATGCCGCAGTTGATTGAGCACGGCTATGTCTACATTGCACAGCCGCCGCTCTACAAAGTGAAACGTGGACGCCATGAACACTACGCCAAGGACGATGCTGAGCTGGCACGTTACTTCCTGAGCAGCGCGCTCGATGGCGCGGCTCTACGCGTCAGCGCAGGTGCTCCGCCAGTTGATGCGGTAGCGTTGGAATCACTATTGCAGAGCTATAGCGCATTGATGGATCGGCTGCAAAAACTCTCGAGGAACGTTCCAGTCACGGTCAGTCGAACGTTAGTAGACCTCGACGTAGTGCAGCCCGGCGATCTTCGCAATGCCGCCAAAATGACTGAGTGGGCGACAAAACTACAAACCGAATTGACCGCCACAGGGCACGTATCAGCTCGGGTGGAATTGCAGCATGATGCTGAGCGAGGCATTCACATGCCTCTGATCGATGTTACGGAAAGGGGAATTACCGAGCGAGTCTTGTTAGGCCAGAACTTCTTCGCCGGAGCCGACTACGAAGCCATCGTGCAGATGGGGACGACTGCACGGGGATTGATTGGAGATGGTGCGACTATGGCGCGAGGAGAGCGTGAGCGTCCTGTTGCCCGAATCGGAGAAGCTTTTGACTGGCTGATGGCGGAATCCCGTCGAGGCGTAGACATTCAGCGGTACAAGGGTCTGGGAGAGATGAACCCGGAACAACTCTGGCAGACCACGATGGATCCGACGGTTCGCCGGATGTTGCGTGTGACCGTCGACGATCTGATTTCTGCAGATCGAATGTTCACGACCTTGATGGGTGATCAAGTCGAGCCCCGCCGCGAGTTTATCGAAACGAACGCACTACAGGTGGTGAACCTCGACGTCTGACGGGCCAGTTCGGCAATCTGTCTGCATCCCGGGTCAAACAACTCTGCTGCGAAGCAGGAACTCAACGGTGTCCAACAGATCGTTGAAGACGAACAGCCCCGGGTCGTCGAGTTCGTGTTCGGTCTGCGAGCCATGACCGGTTCTCACCAGAGCAATTTGGCAGCCGGCGTGACGCGCTGCCGAGAGATCTGTACGCCTATCACCGACGAACAGAACATCGACCGCAGAAATCTGCAGCCATCGGCACGCATCAAGGATCATTCCGGGCGCCGGCTTGCGACAGCGGCAACCTTCATCCGGTCCATGTGGACAATAACGAATCAGTCCAATATTGCCCCCGCCGAGTTGGATCGTTGCGTGCATTCGCTTGTTTATGGCAGCGAGTTGCGCCATCGGCACTATTCCTCGAGCGATACCCGACTGATTTGAACAGATTCCTACTGGCAACGCCGCGCTTCGCAACTTGCCAATGGCTTCAACAACGCCCGGTAGCACCTTCCATTCTTCCGGGCTCTTGATGAATTCTTCACTGTCCATGTTGACTACGCCATCACGATCGAGCAGAACAGCGCGGATATTTTTGAACAATGTGCCAACGTCCAGGACTCTAGTGCCCCGCAACATACGTCATCAAATCAAGGGAGGTCAAAGACTGCCATGCTGAGGCGTTGTGAATGGTGCGGCCCCCATCCTCTTTACCAGTTGTATCACGACACCGAGTGGGGTGTGCCGGAACACAGTTCGGATGCCCTGTTCGAAAGGCTCGTTCTGGAAGGCATGCAGGCAGGACTGTCCTGGTGGACTGTCTTGCAGAAGCGCGCGAACATGCATTCTGTCTTCTTTGATTTCAAACCGGAACGGCTGGCAGAAGCCTCCGATCAGGCTGTTGATGCATGGCTTGGTGATGCAGGGATCATTCGGCATCGTGGCAAACTGGAGGCCATGATAGGCAACGCGCGTGCGTTTCTGCAGGTCACGGACTTCCACGATTTTGTCTGGAGTGTTGTCGGTGGCCGACCTCGCCAAAATCGGTTTGACAAGCGCGCGAACGTACCCGCCAAAACCGAAGAGTCCGTCGTGTTGGCAAAAAAGCTGGTCAAGGCAGGTTTTCGATTTGTGGGACCAACAACGGTCTATGCGTTCATGCAGTCGGCTGGTCTCGTCAACGATCACATGATCGATTGTCATTGGTATGAGGTCTGCAAAGATCTCGGCACGGCTGACAGGTGAAGCGCTTTTTTCGAGGGATCGCGGCTCGATTGATTTTGGTCATCATTCGAGTGCTCGCCTGCTTTTCGCTGCAGACAATGCGTCGTTTGGGACAATTGGTCGGCAACATTTTCTACCTGCTACCCGGAGACTCACGGCGTATCACCAGATCCAATATTGGCCAGGCCTTTCCCGAGTTGGACGAGGTCGCCCGTCGAGAGCTTGTTCGATCCAGCCTTCAGAACACAGCGATGTTTGCGATGGAAGCCGGGGCTCTCTGGCATTGGCCACTTGATCGCTGCGAGTCCTTGTACGTCGAGGTATCCGGCAGCGAACTTCTGGAAGAAAGGACACGCGCCGGAAAAGGCGTGATTGTGCTGGTTCCTCACTTTGGAAACTGGGAGGTGCTTGCGCTCTACCTGGGTCGTTTCGGATACACCTGTTTGTATGATCCGCCTCGCCTCGAACTACTTGATGCGCCGATGCGATCAGCACGAAGCAGAACCGGCGGGAATCTGGTGCCGATAGGGACGTCGGGTATAAAAGCTATGGTCAGAACGTTGCGTTCAGGAGGCGTCACAGCACTGTTGCCTGACCAGGTGCCAGACCCTTCCGCTGGGGTTTACGCCCCTTTCTTTCGCCGTCCGACGCTGACAATGAC
>CAMDVY010000291.1 GCA_945878745.1 Klebsiella pneumoniae
GGCTGAGCGGCAGAGCGCAGCGCAAATTACCTTTTTGAATCGCTGGGGCGTGAATCGCTGAACTGTCAATCACTGAAGCAACAGCCGCCGAACCATCGTCCCGCAAGGGATTTCAGGACAGCATGAATTCCAGCGCAGCCTTGGGATTCTCATCCCCACAACTGGCGGTGGACAGGATACTTCGCGCGGTTACGTCAACGGTTCCGGCCGTGAAACGAACCCGCCATCGCTGCTCGCCGACCCGTTCGACCGCTTCGAGGGGCGAATTCAGTCCACTCAGGATCAACGCGGCCTGTACTTCAGGCGCATAACAGGTTCGCCCACGGGCGAGTGGCTGGTATGGCAAACCGTTCTCCGTAGCCGTCAGCAGGGTTTCCACATCTTGCGGCGTCACGCGGCCGTAGAGCATCGCCGAGGGTGTCACCAGCACATTGGCAGCAAACCTGTGACCGCCCACATGACTGGTCTGCCAGACCCGATTCCCCACCCGTTCACGCAACGCCCGATACACCGGCATACCGAACTCGGCGCAGCACAGATCCCGTTGCCCGTGCGTGCAGACAAAATAGTGCATGCCCTGCGCAGCGTGATCGGCAGCTGTGATCAAGGACGCGTAGTCCGGGGCTGACCGGACGGTTGTGGTGTCACCCTGGATTGTAAACAGTCGAAGTTCGCCGGAAGTCTGCTGTTTGATCATCTGCAGGCGGACCGCCAACCCCTTCTCCCGATAGCCGGCTTGCAGCGCATCGAGCCATGCCCTGGTGGATGCTTCAAGGTCGTGGTCGGTGGCCACCTTCGGACGCCAGACGCCTCGATACTCAAGCATCAGCCAGACATCAACACGATCTGCGGTTCCGGCCATGCCTTCGGCAGCCTCGCGCGATCGAACCGAACAAAACGACGACGTACTCATCGGTGAGCCATGACGGTCAAGGGAGAAACGGATCATGCCGCTCACCGAGAGTGAGGGCAACGTCCGGCTTTTAGGTTAACTCAGATCAATTCGCTCCTGCGAATTGATCCGATCGGAACACTGCGTGTTCCTCGCATTTGTAGTGCGTTACACGCACTACAAATGGTGGCGCTTCCCTGCGCCACTGAGGAAGATCTGATTAATCAGATCTTCCTCAGGTTATGATTCCTGAAGATGCAGGGGGAGAGGGAGAAACCATGGATCAATTCGTCGGCGCTACCACCGGACATCCGTCATGACGCCCGGAGCAACGTTGCGACTGGCAGAGCGTATCGCAGACAGTCACTTCAGGGCCTTGCCCGAAAATTCGATTACTGTGTCCAAACAATGCCTGCTCGACTACATCGGCGTCACCCTGGCCGGTATGCGCGAACCGCTCACCCGGATCCTGCTGGCTGACATTCGTGAAGCAGGCGGCAACCCCCAGTCCAGCATCTTTGGCGAACTGGAGCGCGCAACCGCCGATCAGGCTGTTCTGGTCAACGGTGCTGCGGGTCACGCGCACGACTACGACGATGTTCACACTGACATGACAGGGCACCCGACGGTGCCGGTAGCACCGGTTGTTCTGGCACTGGCAGAAGTCTGCAACAGCTCCGGTGCTGATCTCATCAACGCCTTTGCGACCGGCGTGGATACGGAATGCATCCTCGGCCGTGCCATGGGCAATTCGCACTACGCGCGAGGATTCCACGCCACGGGCACCCTCGGCAGTTTTGGCGCGGCGGCGGCGGCCGCCGCTCGCTTGTACCAGCTCGACTCACAAGCAACCGCACGTGCTCTCGGCATCGCCGGCACTCAGGCCAGCGGTCTGAAGTCGCAGTTTGGGACCATGGTCAAGCCGCTGCACGCCGGTCACGCCGCACAAACCGGTTTGTCCGCTGCACGGCTCGCCAAACGCGGTTTTGAAAGTCGCACCAACATCCTCGAAGTCAGCCAGGGTTTTGCAGCCACCCAATCGCAGGGCCTTGACCTGGCAAGGTTTGACGAAGCCCTGATGCGTGATGTCTTCGTGCCCGGAATCTGTTTCAAATACCATGCGGCCTGTTATCTGACCCACTCGAGCATCGAAGCGACGCGCACACTGATGCAGCGCCATCAACTGGCTGCACGTGACATCGACGCCGTTGAAATCAGCGTCAATGAAGGTCACTTCGACGTCTGCAATATCCAGGCGCCGGTCTCCGGCCTGGAAGCGAAGTTCAGTCTGCGATTCACTGCAGCCATGGCGATGGCCGGCGAAGACACAGCCGGTATCGATTCCTACACGGATGCGCTGACCCAGCGACCGGAACTGGTGGTCCTGCGCGATCGGATCAGCGTCCAAGCCTGGGAACAACCGCGCGCAGAATCGCGCGTTCGCATGTCTGTTGGCGGGGAGTGGCTGGAAGAAGACTTTAATGTCGCCATCCCACTGACCGACCTCGACCTGCAGTGGCAAAAACTCTCCACCAAGTTTCACGCCCTGGCGGATCCTGTGTTCGGTCGGGACCGTGCCAACGCCATCGAGCAGTTCTGTCGTACGCTGGATTCACAGACCAGTCTGGGTCCACTCTTTTCGATGTTACGAGGTCAGGCATGAACGACACCGATTTCAAGGCCAGAGCGACGTTGTGGCCGAAGGGCAATCGCTTCGAAGACTTCGTCGAAGGACGTGTGTTCGAACATCATTGGGGGCGCACGATCACCGACGGTGACAACGCCGCGTTCAGTACCCAGACACTGTCGTTCTGCCCCCTCTACTTCAACGAAGTGTACGCACAGAGTCAGGGACATCCACGCACGGTGGTCAATCCCTTGTTGGTCTTCAACACCGTGTTCGGGCTCACCGTCGAGGACTTGTCAGAAGGTGGTGGCCCGTTCCTTGGGGTCGACAACTGTCAGTTCCTCGCACCGGTGTATGTGGGCGACACATTGACCGCCCGCAGCACCGTGGTCAGTGCGCGTGAATCCAAAGGCCAGACCGCTCTTGGCATCGTCAGCTGGCACTCGGAAGGCTTCAATCAGCATGGCGACAAGGTGCTGGATTACACAAGGACCAACCTGGTTCGCAAGCGGAGTCGTTCAGCATGAGCCTTACCGCCAGCGACAACTGGTTCGAAGATTTTGCGGTCGGCGCAGTCTATCGACACGCGCGTGGCAAAACGGTCACGGAACAGGACAACGTCGGAATCACCCTGCAGGTGCTCAATACGGCAGAGGGTCATTTCAACGATGATCTGATGAAACAAAGTGGAATCGGCGGCCGCGGCTGGACCGAACGAGTGGTGTTTGGCGGCGTCACCATCGCCATCGTCATCGGCCTGACCATGCAGGATACCGGTGAAAACGCGGTGGCCGAACTGATGCTGGACAAGATCCGGCTCAAATCACCCGTCTTTCACGGCGATACGCTGTACGCGTACACCGAAGTCCTTGGCAAGTCTGGTTCGGCAACCCATGCCAATGCCGGTGTGGTGCATTTTCGCCACTGGGGCGTCAATCAGAAGGATGAAACGGTATTCGAAGGCGAGCGCCGCGTCCTCATCAAACGAAGAGTCAACCAGGGAAGGTCTGATTAATCAGACCTTCCCTGGTGGTGCAGGGATGCACCACCATTTTTCTCGCGTGAAACGCGAGGAAAATGCGAGGAGCCTGCAAGGCTCCGATCTGATTGATTCGCAGGAGCGAATTAATCAGAGTTACTAGTCCAGCACAGGAAAACAACATCATGCCTGCACAACCAAGACGCGCACGTCGTTGTCAGTTATCCGTACCCGGCTCCAGTGAAAAGATGATGGCCAAGGCCGCCGATCTGGAACTCGACCACGTTTTTCTTGATCTTGAAGATGCTGTCGCGCCTTCTGCCAAGCCCGGCGCACGAGGATTGATTGTTGAAGCCCTGCAGCGACACAAATGGCGACCAAAAACACTGTGTGTGCGCATCAACGATGTGGAAACACAGTGGTGTCACGATGACATCATCGAAGTGGTCACCGGCGCTGGCGACAAACTCGACACGATCATGCTCACCAAGGCCAAAAAAGCCAGTGACGTCGCGTTCGTGCATTTGTTGCTGGATCAGCTGGAGAAAAAACTCGGCCTCAAACGACGCATCGGTATCGAATGCCTCATTGAAGAAGTGGAAGGCATGATGCACGTCGAAGAAATCGCGGCCTCAAGTGATCGACTTGAATGCCTGATCTTTGGCATGGGCGACTATTCGGCGAGTCAGCAGATGCAGCTGGGTGAAGTGGGCAGTACCGGCGGTTATCCACCGGATCTCTGGCACTACCCTCGTTACAAGATGACCATCGCCTGTCGCGCCAATCGCATTGATCCGGTTGACGGTCCGTACGCGAACTTCCGCAATCCGGAAGGCTATCGCAAGGAAGCGGAACGATCGTACATCCTCGGGATGGTCGGCAAATGGGCCATTCACCCAAGTCAGGTGGAGGTTGCGCAAGCGGTGTTTTCTCCGTCGCCTGAGATCATCGCTTCGGCTCGCAAGCAGAAAGCAGCCTACGAAGACGCACTGGCAAAGGGACTTGGCGCAATCAACGTCGATGGCGTGATGGTGGACGCAGCGAGTATCCGCATAGTGCAGAATGCGCTGGACCGTGCCGACCTGTACGGGCTTTAGGTATTTTCGGATTGATAGGCGGGCGGTCTCTTGTAGGAGCGATCTCCTGATCGCGATCTTCAATTGACCATCAATCGCGGTCGGAGACCGCTCCTACAAGAGACCTCTCCCTTTACCCGATCCGAGCAATTCAGCCGAGTTCGTGCGCGCGTGCGAGGTCTGACTTGAGGTCCTTTGCCGCCAGCAGATA
>CAMDVY010000292.1 GCA_945878745.1 Klebsiella pneumoniae
ACGTCAGAATTTCGACGGACAACGTGCGCGATGACCTGATTTCCGGGCGCTCTTCGGCGAGCGAACGCAGGATGTTGGAGACGTCCTGCTCGAGATGGCGCCAGGGCAGCGAAAAGTCAAAGGCATGCAGAATGTTTTTGACCATGTCAAATACACCGTTCTCCGGTGTAAATCGGCGGACGATTGCCTCGCGACCGAGAGGGCGGTCAACCGGCAGCGCAGTAGTCACGAACATCTGGGTGTCATCGACGGCCTGATCACTGGTCATCGCTCGATGAATGGAATTGAAGAATGTCTCGGCGAGTTCTGCGTCCCACTCATCCCGTGACGATTCGTGGTACGCCGCCCTGATCGATTGCCACAGCGCTCGATCAATCTCGACGTCTTTCAATTGCGCGACCACGGGCCGCAGATATTCGCGATACAGATCGAGCCTCACCTTGCTGGCCGCCAGTACGGATTGCCAGTCGGCTGTTTCAAAACGGTTCTTGGCAGCGGCGGTGATTTCACCGAACTCGTTTCGGTACGCTCGGAATCCGTTCAGGATCAAACGCGCAAGGTCCTGAACACTCCTCTCGGTCACGTGTTCTGCCCTCGACGTCGTGCTTCACGCTCAGCTCGGGTGGCGATGATCCGCTCCCGAAAACGCTGCACGAGAATGACGGCGATCGTCACCGACCCGAGCAGTGCCAACAGGGGATAAGCTTGTGCAGGAACCCAGTCGGCTGAGTGGAAGTTGGTATGAATGCCGGCGAGGGCCGTCGTTCCAAGTGCAACGGCCAGAATGTTCTGCAGGGCGAGCATCGCACCGATGGCCATCACGAGTGGCAACCAGAGATCGTGCAAGGGCGCGTCCGAATGGCTATCGAAGACCAGACTGCTGGCGAGAATGAGCATCAGTCCGAGCCCTCGTAGCAGTGTGGACCGGCTTGTCTGGAGGGCGTCTTTCATATCGTTGACTGGATCAGGAGACGATGCTGACCGCGCCGCCATCGATGCGAACGTTCTGGCCATGAATTGCGTCCGCCAGGGGGCTCGCCAGAAAAGCGACGAGATCGGCCACTTCTTCACGCCGCACGATTCGACCAATCGGGATGTCGGCGGCGACGTGGGGTTCGATTTCAGCCCATGTTGTGCCCCAGCCTTTGCGTCGACCTCGTTCCAGGTGAGCGGCTTCGACTTCAGGTGTGAGGATCAGGCCAGGCGATACCAGGTTGACCCGGATATCAGTACCGGCCACTTCACGTGCCAGACTGACTGTCATGGCCGCCAGAGCGCCCTTTGCAGAGTAGTAGTGCGGCATGATCGCGTTCGGTCGAGTCGAGCCGATCGTTCCCAGATTGAGGATCCGACCCCAGCCCCGCGCTTTCATCGCCGGCAGCAGACCACGAATCAACCGTTGCGCAGACAGGACGTTTTTCTCGTAAGCGTCGATCCAGGCTGAACTGTCACTCTTCAACCAGTCTCCTGCGTCCGCGGTGCCATAGTTGTTCACCAGGATATCGACGTCATATTCAAGGCAGACATCGATGAGCTGTTCCGCACCGGCGTCGGTGCAGATGTCACCGGCAACTGCAATGCCAGCACCGAGTTCTGCCACAGCGGCGTGCGCCTGGTCTGCGGTGAATCCGTGCACGAGTACGATTGCACCTTCACGCAGCAAATGACGTGCAATGACAAGGCCGGTGCCACGATGGCTGCCGGTAACGATGGCGGTGTGGCCAGTGAGTTCAAGGTTCATGGTGGCACTATATCACTGCGACGGTTGAGAGAAATGGGAGCGTTGGCCGACACTCTTCTATACTCCCGGCCCATGGATCTACATGCACTGGTCTTGTTCCTCGTGTGCGCGCTTGTCGGCAGTTACGTGCAGGCGATTACCGGCTTTGCCATGGGTCTGCTGATGATTGCCATCATGGGCGCAAGTGGACTGGTGCCGATCTCGGCGGTTGCCGCTGCGGTCAGCATCATCACCTTCGTCAACGTGGTTCTTTCTTTACGTGGACGAATTGGGCATCTGCATCGAGGATTGTTCAGTTGGTTGATTGCTGGACAGGTGAGTGCCATCGGCGGCGGGTTATGGTTACTGACAGTTCTCGACCGCAACGCCGAACAGGTGCTTGGACTGTTGCTGGGCAGTTTCATCACGGCTGGCGCCCTCGCCATGCTGCTTCGACCGAATCCGCGAACCTCACTTTCCAGGCCGCTGCCAACGTTCATTGCGGGATCGCTGGGCGGCATGCTGGCCGGGCTCTTTGCCGCCAGTGGTCCGGTGCTCGGCTGGTTCGTCTATCGCCAGCCCCTGCAGCTCGACGCCATTCGCGCGACGCTGCTGTCCTGCTTTGCGATTACGACGAGTTTGCGAACGATTATGGTCGGCTTCAGCGGTGGCCTGACCAAAGATGTGCTGTTGCAGGCAGCTATTGCTATCCCCGTCGTATTGCTAGGCACCTGGGTTGGCCGCAATCTGCCACCGCCATGGTCGGATGCGGCGGTACGTCGATTCGCCTTTACGATCCTGTTGGCGGCTGGTCTGTGGATTCTTCTCAACGCGATGTTCACATAGTGCGCGTTGTTCAGGGCTTTTTGCCGATGTGTCGATTCAGAAAGTCGATGGTTGATCGATACCAGGTTTCGACGTTGGTCGCGTTTGCGGGTGAGTGACCTTCGTTTGGCAACTCGATGAGTCTGGGCGGAGTTTTACCGGCCTTCTTCATCGAATCGATGAGGGTCCTGCTGTGCTCGATCGGTACCCGCGCATCCTCTTCGCCGTGAATCAGCAACAATGGGGTTTTGATTTTGTCGATGTAGGTAACCGGCGAGGCTGCGACGCGGTCTTCAGGGCTGGGACCGATGACCTTGTCCATGTATCGGCGCCCCCAGCGGGTTTGATCTGCGAAGTCGGCGTTCTGGTACTGCTCTTCCTGGTCATAAACACCAGCGCCCGCGATTGAACACCGATACAGTTCAGGCTCTCGCGCCAGACTCATGACGGCTGCGTAACCACCATAGCTCCAGCCAAAGATGCAGACGCGGTCAGCGTCGGCGATGCCTTCGTTGATCGCCCAGTTCACGCCATCGGTCAGATCGTTCTGCATGTCGGCGGTCCATTTACGGAAACCTGATTTCTCAAATGCCGAACCGTAACCACCAGACCCCCTGTAGTTCACTTGCAACATGGCGAAACCCGAGGCGGGAATGAAGGTCTCCCAGCTGAATCCCCAGTAATCGCGTGGACCGTGCGGTCCGCCATGGGGCACGATGACCAAGGGCATGTTCTTGCCGTCGCTGCCCGGTGGGAGGGAGAGATAACCATCGAGGAGTATCCCGTCGCGTGTCGTGAAGCTGATGGGCTGTGTGGTCGGCAAGGCCTTGTCGTCGATCCAGGGATAGGCGTCGAACATCAGTTGCAGCTGATTGGTCTCTGCGTTGTGCAGGTAATACTCGGGCGTGTGGTTGTCGTCGATGACAGCCACGATTGATCGCTTGAAGTCGTGGGTCGTGCTGGTGACGCCAACGTAGCGATCGGGAAAGGTGGCTTTCATGGCCGAGATCAGCCTGCTGTTTGGATGAGATTCATCAATCGGGACAAAAACGGGAAGTCCCGCATCAACCCTGACCCCATACGGTTGTTTCCGAAAATCCAGTCGCGGTGAACTGTCGACCCGAGCGTGCTGATGAACCAACGTTTTTTGCCCTGACTTTGGGTCGAGCAGATAGATGCCACTCGGATTCCCTTCCGGATCCGAGCTGACATAGATGCGACCGTCCTCGTGGGTTGCAATCGGAGAGATACCACTTTCTCCATAGGGTGTTTTGGAAAACTCTTCCCAACGGCCCGACTCGGGGTTGCGATAGTGGATTACCAGGTCTTGCGCATCATTGATGGAAAACGCGAATCGAACTTCACCTTGGGTGTCCGTCACGAGCTCGGCGTCAGGGACCGGCGCAACCTGCCGGGCGGTGATGCGACCGTTATAGACATTCAATTTGGCGTATTCGACCACGCGGCGATAACCGCCCGTCAGGTTCCATTTGGTAATGGAGACGAGAACGTTCTTTTCGTCATCCCAGAGCTGATCGATGATCTGCGCGGAACCATACTCACTGGTTTTGCTTCGGGTCAGCCCACCTTTGGCATCCTGACTGGCGCGCAGTCCATACAGGTGCTCCCCTTTTGGAGCCGTCGACGTTCATGCCGTACAACTCGCCCCAGCCAAGCTCTTCTTCGAAACGATCCCGCTCGAACACGACACTGGCAACGATGCGCTCGTCGCCGACCCACCAGAAATCTCCCACTTCGTTGCGCCCTGGAAATTCCATGACACTCAACGGCTTCATCGCCGGGAAGCTGAAAAAGACAGCGGTTCGTTTGTCGTCAACCTCGCGCAGGACACCAAGGTATTCACCGGTTGGTGAAAGCTGCACATCGAGAATTTCAGCGTTGCGCGCAAGATCCTTGAGGAGATCAGCGTTCGCGAAGGCAGGTGCCAACAAAAACAAGGCCAGGGCAAATCGAACCATGGGATAGCCTCTTCTTACGCAGGGCGCGATGATAACGAACAATCGCTGAGTGGGTTGTGCGATATCAGCTATGCGCGCAGACGTTCTCCCACTCACCCGTACGGTAGAAGCGTTCGATTCGATCCACTTCATCGGTTGGTTCGAGATTTTGATGCAGCCGCCAGGCAGGATCGTAACAGGTGCCTGCGTACCGCTGGCCGGCATCACAGATCAACGACAAGATGCTGCCGGTTGCACCGGTCTGCTTCA
>CAMDVY010000293.1 GCA_945878745.1 Klebsiella pneumoniae
CAATGCGGCATAGTCATCCCGTGGATCGACATTGGGGCTGACAAAACAGGTGGTGCCTGCACGCAGCATCTCTACCATCGCCAGCGTATTGGCCAGCACGCTGTCTGCCGGATCGCGCAGCGTTAGCCATGGATCGATGATGTCATCCAGGAAGGGAATCCAGTGACACTGGTCACCAAGTCCGCGCAGCAGGGATTGATCAGTGTGTGCGTGGGTATCGATGAGGCCGGGCAAAGCCACCATGCCTCGCGCATCAAGGATCGAGTCGAAATCACGGCCGCTGCCGATGATGCGGTCAAGTTTGTCGACCGCCACGATGGTATTGCCATCGACCACGATGGCGGCGTCCGTCACGATGCGGCGCTTTGCATCCATCGTGACAACAGTGGCGTTGCTGATCAGCAGAGAGGCGATGGGGATCAACTCCTGAGTGATTGATCAAGAAAGGTATGGGTTTCGCAGGAACATGGGCCGCAACCAAGTCAGGCCACCTGGGTCTGTCGCAACGTCCATGCAGGAACAGGGCCACCTTTGCAGACCCTGTTCAGGTTTTACCGTCATATCCAGCGAGACCGGACCCTTGATTGGACGGGTTTGTATCCGGGACACTTCATTTCCCGAGGTTTGGCACCGTCTCGCTGTTTCCCTGTCATTGTCGATCTGGGCATACTTCGTCAGGGGAGACTCGCTGAGCGACTCCGGGGAAGCCAGTCACAAACACAGAGATGTCATGAGCACTAATTCCAATCCTCCAGGGCGAGACCGCAGCGGAGCAGAAAGCCTTGTCCAGACCTTCGTCGATGCCGGCGTGAAGGTCTGTTTCACTAATCCAGGCACCTCGGAAATGCACTTCGTGGCCGCACTGGATACCAATCCCGAGATGCGCTGTGTGCTCGGACTGTTTGAAGGGGTCGTTACCGGTGCGGCAGATGGTTATGGCCGCATGACGGGGACGCCGGCGGCAACCCTGCTGCACCTCGGGCCTGGTCTGGGCAATGGTCTCGCCAACCTGCATAACGCCAAAAAAGCGCGTACACCAATCGTCAACGTGGTCGGTGATCACGCGACCTACCATCGCAAGTACGACGCGCCGCTCAGCTCGGATGTGGAGGGGATTGCACGACCGGTGTCCGGCTGGGTCAATGTGTCTCACTCTGCCGATGACGTTGGCGCTGATGGTGCACGTGCCGTACAGGCAGCCTTGTCACCGCCGGGACAGGTAGCGACGCTGATTCTGCCGGCAGATACCGCCTGGAACCGAACGACGGCGGTGGCGAAACCACTGCCACGACGGGCACCGCGCCCGGTGGATTCCCAACAGGTGGATGCAGCGGCAAAAGCCCTGCGAACCGGTGAACCCGCGGTGCTGCTGATGAACGGGGTGATCACTGCTTCGCGTGCTGCACTCGCCCAGCGCATCGCCAAGGCGACCGGCGCGCGCGTGCTGACGGATACCTTTGTGCCGCGCTTGCAACGCGGTGCTGGCCGAGCCGAGGTCGCGCGGTTGCCATATTTTGGTGAACAGGCGGCTGAGGTACTGGCCGGAACACGACATCTGATTCTGGTGTCGACCCAATCGCCGGTCACATTTTTTGCCTATCCCGAAAAACCCAGCTGGCTGACGCCCCATGGCTGTGCGACCTATAACCTGGTCGAACGCGATGGTGATATCGATGGTTCACTCGAAGCGCTGGTGCAGGCGGTTGGTGCGCAAAACGTCGCCGCGGATCTTGTCGAACTGTTCCGGCCCTCGCTGCCCAAGGGTGCGCTTGACCCGAAGGCCATCGGGCAGTCGGTAGCTGCGCAATTTCCCGAAAACGCCATCGTGGTTGATGAAGGGGGTACGGCGGGGGGCCTTACCGGTGCTTCCATTCGTGGTGCACCGCCCTTTGATCACCTGATCCTGACCGGTGGGTCCATTGGTTATGGTCCACCGGCAGCAACGGGTGCGGCGGTTGCGTGCCCGGATCGTCCGGTGATCTGTCTGCAGGGCGATGGCGCCGGCATGTACACGATCCAGGCGCTGTGGACCCAAGCGAGGGAAAAGCTGAATGTCACGACGATCGTTTATTCGAATCGCAAATACGGCATTTTGCAGATCGAGTTTGGTCGCGTAGGTGCGCACAATCCAGGTCCCAAGGCGATGAGCATGCTGGATCTCACCAACCCATCCATCGACTGGGTCAAGCTTGCTGAAAGCATGGGTGTACGCGGGTTCCGTGCCGATTCGGCAGAGAGTTTCAACAAGGCATTTGCCGCGTCGTTGGCGGAGACTGGTCCTTCGCTGATCGAGGCGGTGATCTGAACATGCGTTCGGATCACCGGCCAACGGATGTGATTGAATTCTCTCGCTGTCGCGATTGGATCAGAATTGCCTCAACTCACTGAAAGGAGAAGATGATGTTCAGCCATGTGATGCTTGGTGTTAATGACCTGGAGAAGTCCAGAAAATTCTACGATGCGGTGCTCGGTACGCTGGGTATTGGCCCAGGATTCGCCAACAAGAGCCGCTATTTCTATCGCAGCCCGACCGGCACGTTTGCAATCACCACGCCGATCAACGGCCAGCCCGCCACCCATGGCAATGGCAGCACGATTGGCTTTGCTGTGGCATCGCCCGAGCAGGGTGCGGCCTTTCATGCCGCCGGTATCGCCAACGGCGGCACCACCTGCGAAGACCCACCGGGGTTTCGTGACAAGACCTGGCTGGCTTACCTGCGTGATCCAGATGGCAACAAGCTCTGCGCCTTGCATCGAGGCAGCTGAGTCGCCGGATACTGAAGACTATCCAGATCACAGGAGGCGTCGATGTCCCTGACCATGAGTGATGTGCTGGCGGCACAGTATCGAGTGCGCAGGCCAGAACCAGAGGCGATGCGTAGCGACTCGGCGCTCCTGCTGATCGACATTCAACAACTCGCCAGTGCCGATTATCTGTACACCAATGCGGTGGCGGCCGGCTTGCCTGAAGATGAAGTGGCCGCTGCGCTTGCCGATTTTCGCAGGCGTTTTGATGCTGCAGTCGGCAACTGCGCGCAGTTGTTGGGTGCAGCGCGAGCCGCTGGCATAACGCCGGTACATGTACGGATAGAAGCACTCGCTGGAGACGCACGCGACACCGGAGCCGTCCATGCGCGGATGGGTTGGAAGTATCCGCCAGGCAGCGCGCCGTCGCAGTTCCTGCCAGCCGTTGCGCCGTTGCCCGGAGAAATCGTGATCTCGAAGACGTGCAGCGGGGCCTTTACTTCGACGACGCTGGATCCGGTACTGCGCAATATGGGCATTCGCCACCTGTGGATTTGCGGATTCATGACGGATGAGTGCATTGAGGCCTCGACTCGTGCCGCCCTCGATCTGGGATATCTCACGCGTGTGGTGGGGGATGCGACCACGACCTATGATCAGGCGAGCTGGGCCGCCGTCACCAACAAGTACGCTTCGTTTGGCATCCTGACGTCTACCGAACGGGTGCTGGACCGATTCAAAACGGTGTAGGTCATTCGGACCACACAGGAGGATCAGCAGTGCGATCAACCATCGCGGTACCTACCATCGACATCTCGAATCCGGGTCGAAGCAGTCTTGATGCACTTGATCAGGCGTGTCGGGATCACGGCTTTTTTCTGCTTGCTGGACACGGCCTTGACGGGCTTATCGACCAGACGTGGCACGAGACACGTCGATTTTTTGATGCGGACCGAGCGATTCGACTGGCGATCCAGCGCAGTCAGGAAAATCCGCTGGGTTACTACGATCGCGAATTGACCAAACGTCGTCGCGATACCAAGGAAGTCTTCGACTTTGTCGACCCGAGTCTGGCGGGTCTCGATGGCAAGAACCGCTGGCCCGAAGGTTTGCCTGGATTTCGAGATGGTCTGGTACGGTTCTTCGATGCGTTCAGCATTCTGGCCGACCGAACGCTGTGGTTGCTGCATGAGGCCTTGCAGCTCTCGGCTGAAGGCAGGGCATCGATGGTCAGCAGTCGACACAGCAGTACCGTGCGGCTGAATCATTATCCGGTTGGCGACCCGGTGCCGGTCGCCGAGAGACAGACACTCCCGCAGCTCGGCGAAACTGCGCTGGGTCATCACACTGATCCTGGCGTGTTGACGTTGTTGTTACAGGATGACACCGGTGGGCTGCAGACCGAATCGGCAACTCACGGCTGGATCGATGTGCCACCAACACCAGGCACCATCGTCGTCAATCTTGGTGACTGCATGCAGTCGTGGACCAATGATCGTTATCGGGCCGCCGTGCACCGGGTGTTACCCATGCGTCAGCAGCGCCGCTTCAGCATTCCCTATTTTTCCAATCCGGAGCGGCATGCAGTGATCGCGCCGCTGCCTGAACTCAGTGTTGCAGGTGCCCGGTATCGATCCGTGGGATGGCGAGAGTTCATTCAGGCGCGGGTGGATGACAATTACGCCGATCTGGGCGCTGATGACACCCAGATGGCGCAGTATCGAGTTACGCCCTGACGATCGAGCGCGTATGGAAAGAACGGGCGAAGGTGTCTTCAAGGGGGAGGACAGTCAATGCAAGGTACATTGATCCATCGGCGATCCATCGGCGATCCATCGGCTTACGCGTCGTCCGGAATGGCAGTTTGCGTCGGTGTTGCCCAGAGCTGCACCTTTTCTTGCCGTGGTATGGTGGGTGCTTCTGGTCCTGCGCGGTCTGTTACCTGCCGGTTTTGCTGTGGCGATGGGGATGCTGATTACAGCAGTACAGGCGGGTGGTTCACTGCTGGGGCCGCTCACACT